>DATLII010000066.1:0-6304 GCA_035539495.1 Dongiaceae bacterium | reverse complement strand
GTGTACAACATTCCGCCCCGCACCATTGTCGATATTCAGCCCGATACGATGGCGCGCGTCGCGGAGTTGCCGCGCATTGTCGGTGTCAAAGATGCGTGCGGTGATCTGGGGCGCATTTGCCATGAACGTCAACGTATCCGCAAGCCGTTCAGTTTCCTCTCTGGCGACGATATAACGGCGCTGGCTTATAACGCCAACGGCGGCAAAGGTTGTATTTCGGTGACAGCTAACGTATTTCCCGCGCAATGTGCTCAGCTACAAACACTATGCCAAACACAGCGTTACGAAGACGCGCTCGTGTTGCACGAACAGCTGGTACCACTGCACGCTACGCTATTTCGCGAACCCAGCCCGGCCGGCGTGAAATATGCTGCCGCATTTCGCGATATCTGCAGCGAAGAGTGCCGGTTGCCCATCGTGGAACTGGCGGCATCCTCCAAGGCTGCCATTCGTGAGGCGATGATGGCGTTAGGCGCACTTTAGCCGGTCGTCCTGTAACAGGAGGCAAGGACTGGAAGGCAAGGGCCGGGAGACAAGAACAGCAACTAGCGATAAAATCATCAGGCTGATCGCATCAGCCGATGGTGACAAGCAACGCTGTTCCTACAGGCCTTTTCATGAATCTCAATTCGTTTCGCCGATTTGGTTGGTCCGTTCTTTGGCTTTTGACATTCCTGGCCGGAATTCCGGCCGGGGTTTCCGCGCAATCAGCACGGCTGGCGCCGCCGCTGCCCGAATTGGCGCAGCAGTTTCCCGCCACGGGTTCTGCCACAGAAGTCTTTCGCAAAATTCTGCATATCGACGTGGACGACCAATGGCAGGAAACCACCACCGCCTATATCGCCGTGCGCATCGGCGATAATGAAGCCGCCCGCGATTACAGTCAGATCAGTGTGTTCTTCAGCAATTATTACGAAACGCTCGAGTTGGATTTTGCCAACGTGCTGACTGAAAACGGCACCACGACTCCACTCGCTCCCGATGCGGTGCAGACACAGACGCCGAAGGAAGACAGCTTTTATCAGGACACCCGCCAGCTGGTGTTTTCGTTGCCCAGTGTGCGCCCGGGCTCGGTGCTGGAATTTCAATATACGCGCCGTCCGTTGCGTTCCATCGTGCAAGGGGAATGGTTTTCACGATTGACGCCTTACTGGTGGGAAGATGCTGCCAGTGGCACCCGGGTTGATGCGGTGCGAAGCGCCACGCTGCAGGTGACAGCGCCTGCGAACAAAACGTTGCACTTGTCTGCCAACAGCAAGACAGCGTATCCATTGGAACGCACTCAGCAACAGGGCCGGCAGACCTTGCGTTGGGAAGCGCGAGCAGTGCCGAAGTTCCAGCTGGAAAGCAACATGCCGTTCGAACAGGGCACTGAACGCTTTGTCGAGGTTTCCACGATCCGTGATTGGCGCACCATCAATCTATGGGCACAGGGGTTGATCGAACCGCAAATCAAAACGGACGCTGCGCTGCAGGCCATCGCGCAGCAACTGGCTGCCAAGGCCACCACCGTCGATGAAAAAGTGCAAGCGGTCTACGCACACATGCAAAATAATATCCGCTATATTTTTGCGCATGTCGGACATGGTGGTTACCAGCCTCACGCCGCCGCGGACGTTGTCAAAAATGCGTACGGTGATTGCAAGGATCAAACCGTCATGGTGGTGACCTTGCTGCGCGCTATGGGGGTGGATGCTTATCCCGCGCTTGTGTCCACCAAAAGCAATGGCTATTTCAATCCTGATGTCGGCATGGTCGGTTTCGATCACATGATCACCTATATCGCCGACACCCGCAGCAGCACGCATTGGCTGGATACCACGGGCGATCACGCCTTATTTCCTGGCATCGGGATGCAGACAGAAGGGCAGCGTGCGCTGGTTATCAACGGTAAGGATGCAACATTCACCACACTTCCAATACGCACGCCGGCCGAGCAGGAAGCCCATCTTGATCTGGCATTTAGCCATGTTGGTCGCAACGATGTGGAAGTGCAGTTCAATATGACGTTCTCCGGCATGTTCGAGCAACACTTCCGCGGCCTGTGGGTATACGATCCCGATCATGAAAAAACCTTCGAGGCCTTTGCCGGTCAGATTTTCAATAAGGCTGATGTGCTGGAAATCAGCGCCCGTAATTCTGACAACCTGTGGCAACCCTTTTCACTTCACGGCAAGCTTCTGATCGACGACGCCTGGGAAGGCGCTCCGAAAAATTCCAACCTGGCGGTCAGTGTCAATCAGCTTATCCGCTTGTTCTCCGCTGTCAGTGGTTTGGAAAAGCCAGCGCAACGGCAGACACCCTATGTCAATTATTCCGGTTATCGACTCAGCATGCATGCCACTATGGCGGCGCCGGATGGCCAGTATGCGCCCATGGCCGTTACGGCCGGGCCCAGCGTCAGTAATGCATTTTTTCAGCTCAAGCAAAGTGGTCGACAGGTAAAAAATCAGTATGAGGTGGATATTTCGATCGAATTCCCACAGCGCACTATCACGCTGGCAGAGTACCGCGATTTCTACGATAAAGTGGACGGATTGGAAGACTTAGCGTTTTGGAACGTGGCCTTTGTGCAGGAGAAGGCGTCCACGTTGGCTGGCACTGCAACCCATGTGTCGCCTACCGATGCGATCGGTCAGCAACTCAACATTACCCGGCAGTTCATCGATCGCGGTGAATTCGACAAAGCGCTGGAAGCCGCCACCAAGGCGGTGGCCATCGCGCCGCGCAACGGTGAGGCACATTATCTGCTGGGCATGGCGCAGGGATATCGCGGACTTTATAAAGAATCAGATCATTCCTTTGCGGAAGCGCTCAAGCTCGGATACAAGCTATGAGTTTGCAATGGCTTCGTTCCTTTCTTCCTGGCATGACCAGCCTTGTGTTGGCCTGTTGGTTGTCAGGTTGCAGTCAGCAGCCTGTTAAAGATTCTACAGCGCCGGATTCCGTGCATTCCTCCGCGGCGCAGGAACAATCGGCCACCGCCGACCCCCTGCAATTGAAAAAAGACGCCGAGGCGTTGTGGCAGCGTGCTGAGCAACAGGAGTCGACAGCATTGCTGCAAGATGCGATCGCTGCTTACGAGCGTCTCCTGCAACTCGCTCCGCAGGACAGCACGCTGCAATACCAGCTTTATGATGGCTATTACCGCTTGGCGGTGGCCGGCATTCCGAATGTGGAAGACCGCATGCGCGCCTTGTTCACGCAATTACCTGCACCCATGCGGGAGATGGCGCGGCCACCCAGCCTGGCCGTGTTTCTGCAAGCCATTAAACAGGCTGAAGCCACTCAGCAATACGACGACGCTCATTTGAGCGCGTTATTGTTGGCGGCTATCGGCGAGCAACCCAGCGAGCCTGCCACCTACGTGTTGTTGTCGGACGGTTACCTGCGGTCGCAGCACCCGGTAATGGCCATCGCCACGGCAAAGCAGGGTCTGGCGCGCAACCCGCATAATCCCGCGTCGCACAAATACCTGGGTCAGGCGTATCGCGCGTTCGTGCGCAGCCAGAGCTGCTTGTATTCCTATCGTGATGAAATCCAGAAAGCAGCAGAAGCCTTGCGCGTTGCCAGCACCGGCATGCCGGACGACCTGAAAATTCGCGAGCAGCTGGTGGACATTTACGCGCTGATGAATCTGGCGCCTCTGAGTGTGAATGAAGCCCGCAAACTGCACACGGCGCGTCCCGACGACACATCTACTTGGTTTTTGGCACAGGCTTTGACCGATGTCGATCAATATGCGCAATCGGACGAACTCTACCTCACATTGGTGGATCGTCATCCCGATATCATGTATGAGGCGCTGGCCGACAATGCGGCGCTGCGCGGGGATTGGGATAGCGCCAGTGGCTATTGGGCGAAACATTTTTTTCACGCGCGTAAACCGGATTTCTACGCAGCGTTGTTGCGCAGCGTGGCCGACGAGCAAGCCTATGGTCAGCAAGCGGCACTGAAAATTTTTGCAACTTTGACTGAGGCGATGGACGTATCACCGTGGCAGGCGCAATTGCGCGAGTTCCGCTTGAGCCGCTTGCCGCAGGATCGGCTGATTGCCGCTGCTCGCGATACCTGCGAACGCACCGAAGCCTATTTTTATGCCGGCTATACGCAACGCATTCAGGGCAACGCAAACCAGGCGAACGAATACTTTCGGGCCGCGGCCAACGAAAAAACCTACAGTTATCAGGAATATCTACTGGCACACTATTTCCTGAAACACTGATTGTTGCTGACGGGTGGGCTCAGGTCACTTTACGGTGCTGCGGCCACGTTTTACGCCGGCGCTCTGTTCACGTTGACGGCCGCGCTGGGATTGCTGATGTTCACCCGGTAACGCAACCCGGCCTGACGGATTGATTCCGGCGCCCGCCAGGACCATCATGCCTGCCAAGGGAATAGCGTGCGACCTTGTCTAATCTGCACGCGACAATAACAACTTTACAGGTGGACCATGATCAGTTCAGTGGCAATTACCGGAGCATCCTCCGGCATCGGCAAGGCGCTGGCCTATGAATTCGCCGGCCGGGGCATTCACCTGGCGCTATTGGCGCGACGCACGGATGTGCTGGACGAGATCGCGACGGATCTGAAACGCCGTTATCCCGCGGTAAAAGTGGAAACCCTGGCGCTGGACGTGGCGGATACGGACCGCATCCTGCCCGCTTTGCAGGATGCCAGCCAACGCCTGGGCAGTCTGGATTGTGTCATCGCTAACGCTGGCATTACCGGCGTCAACCGAACGGGCGCAGGGGATTTCAGCCAGGACATGCGCGTAGTGCAGGTGAATCTGATCGGCGGCATGGCCACGGTGGATGCAGCAGCGCGGATTTTCAGGGAGCGACGCGGCGGAGTCATCGTCGGCATTTCTTCAGTCTCCGCGTTTAAGGGGATTCCCGGTAGCGCAGCCTATTCCGCTTCTAAAGCTGGCTTCACCAATTATCTCGGCGCTGTGCGGATGGAATTGAAAAAACACCGGATCGATGTAATCGCGGTACATCCCGGTTTCGTCAAAACCGATATCGCACCGAATATGGAGAAGCGTCCGTTTGTGATCAGCGCCGACAAGGCCGCCCGCGAGATCGTGAATGGCATCGTCAAGGGCACTGCCAATATCATCGTGCCCGCCGTGCCCTGGGCGGTGTTGGGCCGCGTGATGCCGTTGTTGCCGGATGGGGTGGTGGAAAAGGTGTTCTGATTGGAGCTGAGATGAGCGGCAAGGGTTCTATGGGCAAAATACGCGGTGAATACGTCCCTGCACGCTCGACAGCAGCGTCCATGCTGCTGACGATCTCGCCCATAGAACCCTTGCCGCTCATCTAATCAACAGAAAATCTGCCGTCCCCGATTGCAGTCCTGCGTTTCAGGCTCTACCCTTTCGCCAACATTGCAGGGTTAAGGAGCCCCTCATGATCTGCGTTCCCTATTATGTCGACACATCCCTGATCCCCAACGCGGGCAAAGGCCTCTTCCTGCAGGAGCCGATCCCCGCCGGCAAAATCCTGATCGCCCCCTCCAAGATCCAAACCACCGTCACCCTGCAGAACCTGCTGGATGAATCCAACGATCATCACCTGGACAGCTCCATCCGCTGGTTCGAGGATCACTGCACCGTATCGCCCGATTGGCCGGACGAGTGCTACGTGAACCATGCCTTCGAGGCCACCGGCCTGTGGCACCTGGGCTTCATCTTCGCCCTGCGGGATCTGCCGGCGGGTACCGAGGTCTGCGTCGACTACCGCCACCTGCTGGCACCGGGCGTCGACATCGGCTTCCCTGACAGCCTGACCGGACAGCGCATCATCGGCTTCAGCTGGCCCGACAGCTTGCGCATCTCCACCTCCCAACTGAATAGCCTGTTGGGTCAGGTCGAGCAGCTGGAACTGAACTGACAGCCGGCCAGTGTTATCCATGCCGTTACTAGCGTGCGCAAGGCTGCTTGCGCACGCACTCCGTAAAATCCCCCTGTTCACCATACCCAGCCAACTAAGCTTTCTTGGCTGCTCGCGCGTCTATCTAGCTGATGTCCAATGAAAAATTGAGGCATCTACGTATCTTGCTGCCAGGTCTGCTGGGTCGAGCCGCCACACACTAGAAATCAACAGTGTTGTCTGAAATACTACAAGACTCCAAGACCCAGTCTGCGCGTACGGTGTGCTGCTCGTGGTGTGCATCGAAAGTGCCGGCTCATCCATAACAATCAAATGACAACCAGAGGAACTTTCCATGTGGCAGAAACCCGCTTATACCCGTGTCCGTCTCGGCTTTGAAATCACCCTGTACGCCTTCGCCCGCTAATTGCCAT
>DATLII010000065.1:0-4953 GCA_035539495.1 Dongiaceae bacterium | reverse complement strand
CTATGCCAAAGACCGTTTGCAGATGCGCGCACCCACCGGCCCGGTAGCGCCGGAAAAGGATGCTGATCCGATCATTGCTCACCCGGACGTGCGCCGCATGCTGCTGACCCAGAAAGCGCTGGCGGAAGGTTGCCGTGCGCTGGCCTATCACATCGCGCTGCAACTGGATGTGGAAGCCCACGGCGAAGGCGAGGCCCGAAAAGCCGCTGCTGATCGCGTGGCGCTGCTGACGCCAATCAACAAAGCGTTCCTGACCGATCGCGGCCTGGAGTGCGCCAACCTGGGTGTGCAGGTGTTCGGTGGCCACGGCTACATACACGAGCACGGCATGGAACAGATCGTGCGCGACGTGCGTATCTCGCTGCTCTATGAGGGCACTAACGGCATTCAGGCCAACGATCTGATCGGGCGCAAACTGATCGCCAACAAGGGCACGTTGTTGCGTACGTTCCTGGATGAAATCGAATCCTTCTGCGCCGCGAACAGTGAGAATGCCCAGGTGGGCGGGCTGATTCAGAACCTTTCACAGCACGCAGCTGAATGGTGGCAACTGTCACAGGAATTGATCGGCAAGAGTGCGGCGGAGCCCAATACCATTGCGTCGGTGGCGGTGGATTTCCAGGAATACGCTGGCTACGTCACGTTGGCCTGGCTGTGGGCGACGATGGCGGTCGCGGCATCGGCGCAATTGGATGCCGGCACAGCTGATGCGGCTTTTTATCAAGCCAAATTGAAAACGGCACGTTTCTATTTCGAGCGCATTTTACCCCGTACCCGCAGCCTGGTGGCTACGTTGCGTGGAAGTGCCGACGTGGTGATGGATCTGGCGGTGGACGACTTCGTGTTCTGATCATTACGCGCGATTAGTATTTTCGCTTCGGTCTTTAAAAGCAGTGTCGTTTACGCGGCGCTGCTTTTTTTATTTCAGCGCTTTTCATCTAATTGTTTTTATTGTGGGTATTGGTTCATTGTGAATAGGCGCCGTTTTTTTTCTTCTATTTATCCGTCTACCCTCTCGAAATTGCCACGAAAAAAGCCTAATTTAATTTGTCTGTTAGCTGTGCCTGATATATCGTTGTAATTGTTGTGATATTGACCAGTTAGAGCTATACATAGTCAGGCACGCTAACAACATTGACTATAAATCGTGCTTCCTAGGGGGAAACATCATGCGCTCCACTGAAACGACGCTAGTTTCGTCGGCGACTACTGCCACGTCTTTTTTGCGCCTGGTTGAACAAATTGTGGATGAATTGGGGCAGGCCACCAGTCAGGCTCAAGTCAGCTACTTAATGGGCCGTATGTTCGGCGCCCAGCATTTATTGAATGTGGATCTGCAGCGGCCTGAATTGGCGGATCAGTTGCGCGCTGCATTTAGTCCGTTAGCGGAAATATCATTTGTGTTGTCCTGGGCGCTGAAAAAGCCGTACGGCTATGCCGGCGATTTCGTTGCCTTGGAAATGCTGTACGACAATCGGGTGAATCCATCCAGCACAGCGGAAGGTCAGTTCATTGATCGCTGGCTGTTGGACGCGCAATTGGGGATTGGCGTGCGCGAACGCAAAAATATGTTGTCCGCTTTCATCGAACGTAAAGTACAGGCGCACGCTGTGAGCGGTAAATCGTTGCGCTTGTTATCGCTGGCGGCGGGCTCCGCGCGTGAGTTGCGGGATTTGCCGGAAACGGTGCTGCAAAATCTGGATGCAACCTTGGTGGATCAGGATCCGCGTTCATTGGAATTTGCCTGTCGGCATTTGCCATCCAGTGTGACGCAGATGAATCGCAATGCGCTACGCCTGAAAGCCAGTTCGTTCCCGCAACCGTTCGACTTGGTATATTCCTTCGGCTTTTTCGATTATTTGAGTGACGATCTGATCGTGCACAGTTTGAATTTGTGTCGCTCGGCATTGGCTCCCTGCGGTTCTGTGATTTTTCCGCTCAAGATCGACAGCAAGTTCCGGCACTGGTTTTACGACGTGTTCCTGGATTGGCGCTTCGTGAAGCGGGAGTTGGCGGATGGTTTGCGCCTGGCGTCGCAGGCGGGCCTGGATGTTGTGGAATTGCTGGAAACTGAAAACGAGAGTGTAGTGTTTTATCACTGCGTGCCACGACAGATCTGAGGATTCATGCGCTATTTCATCATCCTGTTATTGGCGTTTTTTGTTGCGGTGTTCGCGCTATTGCAGCGGAACACGGCGCCGCTGTATCAGGGTGAGGTGCTCGTACTGGAGGACAAGGCAGCGTCGCTGGATCTGGAAGCGGCGCTGCAAATTGACTGGCGCAAGCAAGCGCAGTCTCCAGTAAATTTTGGTTACAGCCATTCTGCCTACTGGTTTTATCTGCCCGTCACACCGGCCCTGGCAACCCTGGGGCCTCGTGTGCTGCTGGAAATCGATTTTCCCACCATCGATAGACTGGAATTTTTTCACGTGGATGCGGAAGGCCGGGTGGTGGCCCAAGTGACCACGGGCACGGACTTTCCGTTTTCATCACGTCCGATCTGGGACGATGACTGGATTTTACCGCTGCAAAATCCCCGCGTTGGCGATCGTATATTGCTGCGCGCACAGACATCCAATTCCCTGCAGATACCGATTCGCCTTTACTCCGAAGAAGATTTTTACCGTCAGGACGATATGGGGCTGCTGTTTTGGGGCTGTTACTACGGCCTGATGTTGGTGATGGCGCTGTACAGTTTTCTCAACAGTCTGGTGATCCGGGATTTGTTGTATCTGTATTATGGCGCTTATGTGGTGGCGTCTGCGGCTGCCAGTTCTGCTTTGAACGGTCATGCTTTTGCATATCTTTGGCCCACAACGCCCGTCATCAATAGCTACACGTTGACGATCTTCACCTGTCTGATTATTTGTTTTGGCACCGCGTTCTCACTGCTGTATCTCGACTTCATTGTGAAGCGTTCGCAGGCGCGTTTTGTCGGTTACGGTTTTATCGGTGTGTCGCTGACGACGGTGTCGGTGTCGCTGCTGTTTGGATTGGATCTGTCCTATTTTGCTGCGCTGCAGATTGTGGCATTCACCATCACGCTGTTTCTGTTCGGAGTGCTGGCGGTATTGCAGAAGCATTATCTGGGTCGCTACTTTCTGGCGGGCTGGTCGGTGTTTCTGGCGGGGGCTGGCATGTTCGCGCTGAATGTCTTGGGTTTCCTGCCGTTCAATGTGATTACGGTGCATAGCAAAGAAGTTGGCTCTGCATTTGAGATCATCCTACTGGCGCTGGGTATGTCGGCGATTTATCACCACGAGAGAGAAGAACGGCATCGCATTGACGGCGCGATCGATACGATGAAGCAGCGTCTGCAGCAGCGTGCCAGCCTGATCAGCAACAAGAGTGGGCTGATGAAAATTCCGCAACTGGAAACCCATCTGCAGGATATCCGCGCGCTGGACCGGCGCATTCATCAGGAAATGGGGCGTATTTTGGTGATCGCGGTGACGGTGATCGACCGCTCCACCCGGCGGCCGGATCATATTGCGCAAAGCGATTGTTTGCGTTCCCTGTTCAACAGCAGGATTACCGTGTTCCCGTTCAAAACCCAACGCGAAGGAATGAGTGGCGAGGTGACCTTGCTACTGTTCCCTCTGCATAACAAATTCGAAGCTGAGTCGATCATCGATCGGGTGGAGCACTGGAGTGCATCACTGGGCGAGCAGTATGATCTGCACTTCGGCTACGCCATTTCCCATCTCACCGAAAAATACGACGTGGATTACATTGAAGAATCGCTGCATTACCTGGAAGAGGCGATTCTGCAGCGGTCCATGTCCTATTCCATCGACGATACGCTGAGTTTTGGCGGGCGCCATACGGCGGGTTGATCTCTACGCTATTTGCTAATTCCAGCGCATGTGTTTGCTGAAGCCCGAGCGCAGGAAGCTCATCTGATCGGCCAGTATGTTGCGGTTGGCCAGCGCCAGATATTCCATTTTGTTGGGTTTGAACGGCACTGCGATCAACGGCATGTTGGCTTCTTCCGGCGTGCTGTTGCCTTTGCGTTGATTGCAGCGGCGGCACGCAGTGACCAAATTGGTCCAGGATTCGGAGCCACCGCGGGAGCGGGGCTGGATATGATCGCGGGTCAGCAGTTCCACCGGGAATTTATCGCCGCAGTACATGCACAGATTGCAGTCACGGCGGAACAGCAGACGATTGCAGACAGCGGGAACGTGGTGGTCGGTGTGCTTGATGTCGCCGTCGGTGGCGATGATGGTGGGGATGGCCAGTATGGAGCGAAGGCCGAAGCGGTTGATACCACCACGAATCGTGACAGCGCTTTCACCCAGTGACCAGACGACGAGGCCTTTCACCAGTACTGTTGCCGCTTCCTCCCGGCTGAGCCATTGCAACGGGAGTCCGGCTTTATTGAGTCGGAGAATCCGAGTATGCGTCAGCATGTCCACACCCTTGTTTGGCATGTTGCCCTGCGTCGAACGACTCTGCTTTTGGCAACTGCGCGTTCGGTGTTGCAGTCATTCAATAGTGAACCAGAATATCCAGTTTTTCCAGGCGCTTACTCACAATAATGTGGTTCTGTGAACTGGCCGTGACAGGATCGTAACCCTGAAAGGTTGTCGACGCACGCTTTTACCTGCTTTTTGCAGTTTTCATAACGTTATGCGCTTGAGCGCTATCCTGCGTGCGAAGGTTGTGAGAAGGTCAGATCGAGGGGCTGTTGAGGTCGAGTCCATCCAGCAACTGCGGTAACAAGGCACCCGAAGGACCCAATAACTCGACATCCGCCAGATGGCTGGCGTCGCTTTGCTGCGTGTTCACCAGGATGATGCTGGCGCCGCGTCGGCGTGCTAACTGGATTAATCCCGCCGCCGGATAGACGCTGGCGCTGGTGCCGATCACGAGCAGGCAGCCGCTGGCAGCGCAGGCTTGTTCTGCTTTCTGCCAGGTATCGCCCGGCAGGTTCTCGCCGAACCAAACCAC
>DATLII010000064.1:0-5256 GCA_035539495.1 Dongiaceae bacterium | reverse complement strand
GTGACCACCCAGCAACTGCACGCCGTTGGTGCCGATCTCCATGGCCTTGTCACCACAGAGCACACGGGCCAGGTAGGCTTCACGCTCGAAGGGTTTACCTTGCTCTGCAAGTGCCACAGCGCGTTGTGTCAGCACTTGCATGGAGTCCATTTCAATGCCGACGTTGGCGATCATGAATGCCACCGCCTGACGATGGCTGATGGGCTCGCCGAACGCGATGCGTTCGTTGGCATATTGCACGGTATATTCCAGCACGGCTTTGGCAGTACCTACGGCCAGCGCACACCAACCCAGTCGGGCGAAATTGATAAAAGCGGTGTAGTCGAATGCGTCGTCGCCCAGCAGCGCATCTTTATCCAGTTTTACTTGTTCCAGATGCAGGCTACCCAGAGCTGCGGCGCGTACGCCCATGGCATTTTCTTTTTTCACGGTTACGCCAGGCGTTCCACTTTCCACAATGAACAGACGCGGTTTGCCGTTCAGATTGGCCGCCACCAGGAACAGTTCGGCCGTTTCCACCAACGGCACTGCCGATTTTTCACCTTGCAGCACATAACCGTTGCCGCTGGTCTGCGCGCTGGTATGCAGGTGGCGCGGATCGAACAGCGGACGTTTTTCATTGACGGCAATGGCGGCTTGCAGAGTATTGGTATCGAGGAAAGCCGGCAGATATTTGGATTGTTGTGCTGCGGTGCCCCATGTGGTCAGCGCGTTGGCGACGCCCATGGTGGACAGAATCGCCACCGCCAGGCCCATATCGCCCCAGGCAAGGTCTTCTGCGATCAGCATGCTGGTTACCGGCGAACGCTCGGTGCCGGCGCCACCCAGATTTTCCGGCACGGCGTAATAGGCCAGGCCCAGTTCCGCCACCTGATTCAGAATGTCGTGGCTCATGGCGCAATCGTCGTTGGCCTTGGCCGCAGCGGGACGTAACACATCCTCGGCAAAGCGACGCACGCTGTCGCGCATCATCTGTTGCTCATCACTGAGTGACAGATCGAACTGCAGGCGGGGCTGTGCTGGGGCATCCAGGCGGGCGGGTTTCAGTAATTGCGTGACGCTTTTGAATTGGCGCGAGGCGGCACCCAGAGCCTGAAAGCCGGTTTTGGTGCCCTGGTAGGTCATCTTCTCGATGGTTCCCCGCAAGCCCATGCGGTCGACAAATGTCGAACCTGCGATGCGGCTCATGGTGGCCATGGCTAACCCGATGGGATCTCGGCTCATCTGTAGCTCCTCTTTTATGTAGCCTGTTATGTGTAGCCAGTTTTATTAGCGTAGCGTCGTATTACTTTTTATAGTCGAATTCTAACTGCCCGGATGATGTCCGCTTGAAGAAAGCAAAACATTGGCAGCGCCGGGGGGCCGGTTTGGCAATTCAGCCAATCAGGCAAGTGACGGGTTTGTCACGGAAAAATCCGGGGAGACACAAGAAGGAAGACCAGGGAAGCGGCGTCAGGCCCGTTTCATATTCAGAATGCCGGATGCCACGATCAGCACGCTGCCGATCAGGGTGGTAATCAGCAGCGCTTCGTCCCAAAACAGCCACCCCATGATGGCGGCGTAGATCACCGAGGCATAAGTGTAAGGTCCCACCTGGCCCGGATTGGCGATCTGGTAAGCCTTGGTCATCAACAATTGCCCCAGCGTGCCGGCGATACCGATGATGAACAGCCAGACCCAGGTATGTGACGGCGGCATTTGCCAGGCCCACAGCAAGGGAATCGATGACACCAGCGTGGCCATCAGACCAAAGTAGAACACCACGCGGTAGACCGGCTCGGTGTCGGCCATGTCGCGGATCGTGACCTTGGCCAGGCTGGCCAGCGCAGCCGCACCAATTCCCACCAACGCTACCGGCTGAAAGGTATCGGAGCCGGGCCGCAGCACGAACACCACACCCACGAATCCCAGCAGAATAGCCAGCACTGTGCGAAGACGAATTTTTTCCTTCAACCAGATGAACGCAATGATGGGCAGGAAAAAAGGCGCTGACAATTTGACGAGCACGGCTTCTGCCAGTGGCAGGTGCGCAATCACATAAAAATAACCGTACATGGCGATCAGACCCACCACCGAGCGCTGCAGATGCACGCGCAGGCGCTGGGTTTTGAGATTGCGCACGCCTTTATGCAGGATAATGGGAAGCAACGCAGTCAGACCGAACAGGTTGCGGCAGAACACCAGCATTTCCTGCGGCACTTCACCGGACAGGTGTTTGATCAGTGCCGCCATTACTGCCAGCAGAAATTCTGCCATCAGCAGATACAAGGCACCCAGTTTGAGATCGTTGGACATACTGCGTCTCCGAAGTTGCGCGCAGTATAGCAGGCGGTGTCAGGTGCCGCCTGGTCAGGGAATGCTGGTGACGGTGTAGCGTTCCACTTGCAACGTCGGGCTCCAATAATCCGGTGGCAGTCCCGCTTTGCGTTTCAGTTGACTGAGAAAATCCACCGGCTCGGGTAGCTGTTCCCACACTTGAGGAAGAAAGGTGCCACGGTGACGGCCCTCCGTCAGCACCAGTCCATCGATGCCAGGACGTAGCTGTCGCAGCAGATCGGTCTCATCGGAAAATTGCAGGAGTTCGGT
Source organism: Dongiaceae bacterium (assembly GCA_035539495.1). Lineage (GTDB taxonomy): Bacteria > Pseudomonadota > Gammaproteobacteria > Pseudomonadales > Ketobacteraceae > Ch67. Next base: position 2,670 of record DATLII010000064.1, on the reverse strand, counting down.
GGGGGAGAGGACGGAGATATGCAGTTCGATTTCGGAAAATTCGCGGGCGCTCAAAGGCGGAAAACGGGGATCACGAAACGCAGCGCTGAATGCATTGTGGGCCACGTCCTGGAGCAAGGATTGATAGGGTTGCAACGAGCCGATGCAGCCACGCAGTTCACCTTGCAATTGTAATGTCACGAAACTGGCACCCGGTTGCAACAGCGCCGTATCTTCATTGTTTGTCAGAATGTCCGCTGGCGGCCGTACTTCTCGTTGGGTCAGACCGTGGCGAATCGATTCATGTGCAATCGCCAGCAAGCGCGCGCGTTGTGCGAACGACAGCGTTGTCATTCTGAAAACGCCCAGGCGCCATAACCCACCACGCGCTGACGGTCACCCGCAGTATCGCCGGAATTGCATAACCCCAGTGTGGTGACGTGCAGCTGTTTGCGCTGTGCCAACTGTAGCAGGCCATTCAGGGGAATTCGGCCGCAGGCCTGTTCATACCCAATATGTTCAGGATGACAGGTTTCCACCGCACGGCAGGTGGCGGCATCCAGTTCCTGCGCCGTCGTGTAATCGTGGTAGTGGCTTAAATCGGAACTGATCACGATCAATGTTTCCGGGCCACCCCAAAGTCTTTCCAGTACGCGTGCTACGTCAGCGGGATCGACGTCGCCGACGACCAATGGCACCAGAGTGAAATCCTTCAGCACCGATTGCAGGAAGGGTAGTTGTACTTCCAGGCTGTGCTCCTGCGCGTGCGCACGGTCGAGCATGCCGATATTGGGCAGATCAGAAATTGAGACGAAAGCGGATTGATCGACCGGCACCAGCCCCAAGGGTGTGCGATAGGAATCCGCACTGCAGAACGCGATGCCGCGAAAGCCGACCCGGTGCGACGGTCCCAGTAGCACCACGCGTCGGATCGCCTGGGCATGGGGCTCGAGTGCCGCGTAGGCGAGGGCAGCCGTACTGCCGGAATAAATATAACCTGCATGCGGCACCACCACGGCTTTCGGTGGCGTCAGGCGTGAGTGCGGCGCCGAATTCAAAAAGCCGTTGATGACCTGTTGTAATTCCTGCGGTTTTTCCGGATAGAACAAACCAGCCACAGCGGGCTCACGAATTGCGCTCACGGGAATGCACCTCGTTTTCATTTGCCATTCCAATTCAATGGGGGCTTCACTGGCAAATTCAATTGTATGGTGGGTTTTGTTGTGATGACAGGCTGTTAAACTATCGCCATGACTACGCCAGCCGATTTGTCACATCAACATCATGCGCGCCTGTTGCACCTGGCGTCGACTGCTTCCGTTCTGGTGGCGACATCGCTATTACTCATTAAAGCCTACGCCTGGTGGATTTCCGGCTCGGTCAGCCTGCTGGCGGCGTTGGCTGATTCTGCACTTGATGCGCTGGCTTCCTTGCTCAATTTCGCTGCGGTGCGCTATTCGCTGCAGCCCGCGGACGCCGAGCACCGTTTTGGCCACGGCAAAGCTGAGTCTCTAGCGGGACTGGGGCAGTCGCTATTCATCATGGGATCGGCTGTGTTCTTGCTGGTGCGAGCGATTGATCGCATGCGGCATCCGCAACCGCTGGAACAACTGGATGTGGCAGTGGGCGTAATGCTGGTTTCGATTCTGATGACGTTTGGCCTGGTGTGGTATCAGCGCCGCGTGATTGCGCAAACCCAGTCGCCGGCCATTCAGGCCGATTCGCTGCATTACCTGTCGGACTTGCTCACCAATACCGGTGTCATCGTTGCATTGCTGCTGTCCTGGGCGGGCTGGCAGCAGGTGGATCCGATATTGGCGATTGCCATCGCGCTCTATATTTTTTACACCGCCGTGCGAATCTGGAATCAATCGATTCAGCTGTTGTTGGATCGGGAATTGCCGGAGGAGGAACAGCGTCGTATCGAAGCGATTGCGCTGCGGCAGAAGGAGGTATTGGGTGTGCATGGCTTGCGCACTCGCCAATCCGGTCATGTCAAAATCGTGCAGCTGCATGTGGAGCTGGACGGTAATATGCCGCTGGCATTGGCCCACCGCATTTGTGATCAGATCGAGGCGGATATCCGGCGAGAGTTTCCCAATGCTGACGTGTTGATTCACCAAGATCCTTTCCGGGGCGGTGCGCGTTCAGAGGTTTCTTAAAGGACAGCCATGGAATTACCTGCGTTTGATTCGCTGTTGCATGCGGATGCTTATCTTCATCCCGTTAATCAACTGCAACTGCGTGAAACCCATATTTCCCGCGTCATATTGACAGGCGATTTCGCCTACAAGATCAAGAAGCCGGTGGATTACGGCTTTCTGGATTTTTCCACGCTCGAAAAACGTTTGCATTGTTGCCAGGAAGAGGTCCGCCTCAATCGTCGTACCTGCCCGGATATTTATCTTGATGTTGTACCCGTAATGACGCGGCAAGGCCGGTTGTATCTGCAAGGTGAGGGCGAAATCGTGGATTATGCCGTGAAGATGCGGCAGTTCGATGCTGACGCCACATTGGCCGATCGGCTAGTGCAGGAAGGGGGCGTGACGGCGGAATCTTTGCAGAACTTGGGCTACCGCTTGGCGGAATTCCACACGAACGCTGCGCAGGCCGCAGTGGGTGATCCCTGGGGCAGTGAAGAGGAAGTGCTGGCACCGGTCTGGCAGAATTTCGATCAGATCATGCCATTGG
>DATLII010000063.1:0-10397 GCA_035539495.1 Dongiaceae bacterium | reverse complement strand
CTATTCCTTTAATAAATAGCTGCCGACCTTTGAGGTTGGTCAACCCGGCGGGGTTGAAGTGTATCGAATCAATATCGGGCGGATCGGCAGTGACAGCGTGACCCAAAGATAGTGCTTTTGGATTCCCGATTGTCAGACTGTCTGTAAAGGCAGAGTAACTGGGCTGTGAAACCACAGCTGAAATCACGCAAAAGAAGACTCGGCCAGCCCCTATCTTTACGTAATTTCTTTCATCCAAATAAGGTACATTTTTCATCGCAGTTCTGCCTTTGTATTTTTCTTGATAGCAACGAATCCTACGAACAACAGACGTTTTGTTCTGCATCTGTAATCGCCGTTAAAACCTTTACGTCGTAAATGTGCAAGAACCAACGCAACCAACAGCGCCATTTTTATAGCTTCAAAAGCAACATCCACAGATCGCAATGACAGAATTCTTACACTTTGACAGCATGTTGTCAATATGGGGATTTTGAGACACAATAGCCTTACGTTCTGTGGATCACTTTCGCGAGCTCACCATGCTAAATCCGACATCCTCAACAATGCTTCCAGAGCCTAATATTCCTGAAAATCCACACCATTTTATAGAAGGCTGCAAGAGGCGTCGCATCTGCTGCAGGTTGGGAAGCAAGGATTTGGAGAGATATTGACTGACTTGTTTCTCGACAGTGAAAGCGAGATCTCCGTACCCTCGATGATCATGTTATCAACCAGTGACCTGGAATCGAGGGAAGTCGCGCTGCGCGTGACAAAGGACCGCGTCATTACGACCATGGCCAAATGGCTTGGACCGCCAGACGCAAATGCGCGTGCGCTTCAAATATTTCTTATTTCCACCGGCTTTATTTTCTACACCCGAAATTTTCCACTGGTAAGTGGAATCAAAGGTGTGGAAGCGAAGTTGGCCAAGTGGTTTGCGCAATCAATCCGGGATATCGTCGACATCGCCTGATGTTGATCCCAACACCCTATGAAGGGTTAGCCACTTTCTTAAAATAGGTTATTCATCATCAAGAACAATATGCACTGATTTAATGCCGCTAACGAACCAAATTCAAGAGTCCCGTTTTTGTGTTGACTGATTGTGGTACGGAACGACGAATTTTAGCGATCCCATCCATGCGCCACAGTTACTCTGCCATACATTATGAAATCAGGAGATTAAGAGAATGACGATAGCAATTTCTGAAACCCAGTTGTTGGACGCTGAAGTCTTGAATAATCCGTATCCTTTTTATCGAAGACTTCAGCAAGAGGCACCCGTTTGGCGTGTGCCAGGAACCAAGATATTTGTTGTGACCCAGTATTCGCTTCTTGAGGAAGCAGCTAGACGAGTCGAAGATTTTTCTTCAAATATCTTGTGTGTGTTGTATCGCGGTCGGAATGGGGTGCCAGTCCGGTTTGTGCATAATATTAATGTTGCCCAGACTTTGGCGACAGCCGATCCTCCTATGCACGCCATACATCGTAAAGCTGTATTTTCGTCGCTGAACGCCAAGCGTATGGCCACAATGTCTTCTAAGATTGAAGAAATCACAGACACGTGCATTTCGAATATTTTGGAAGCGGGCACGGCCGATTTCATGTCGGCTCTCGCAAATATCGTACCGATGTCAGTTGTTTGCGAATTAGTGGGCTTCAAAGGCAAGGACATCAACACACTGCTGCAAGCGGCATTCGATTCCACAGCAATTGTGGGTGGGGCTTTATCAGTTTTTCAGTTGATCCGCTGCATATTTAGAAGCGTATGCATCCAGTTTTGGCTCGATGGGCAATTACGACCGGCCAATCCCGATGACGATACACTTTTGGCCACAATGAAGCGAAGTTTGTCTGATAAAACCCTTAATCGCGCTGAATGTCGGGCGGTATTACACATACTTCTCGCAGCCGGTGGAGAATCCACAACCAGCCTGCTTGGGAATGCCGTACGCATACTCGCAGAAGATCCAGTAAGGCAAAATGAACTTCGGAGCAATCCACAGTTAATACCTCGGTTTCTTGAAGAGGTTCTTCGACTAGAGTCACCATTTCGGAGCATGCTGCGCTCGGTTCCAAAAGATACAACGCTTGGCGGAGTTAATATTCCTGCGGGATCGACCGTGCTACTTTTCTGGAGCGCTGGAAATCGTGATCCAGAGGCGTTTGCAAATCCTGACGAAATAGATATCGAGCGCGCACCTAAACACCTGACTTTTGGTCGCGGTATTCATTCATGCTTGGGTGCGCCGCTCGCCAGGCTGGAAGGAAAAATCGTACTTTCAAAGCTTCTTGAGCGAACAAGCCATATCGCACTGGACCCTAAACAGCCTCCGCAATGGGTGCAAAGCCTCCAAGTAAGACGTCACGAAAAACTTCCGATTATCGTTACGCCACGCTGAGCTGGATGCATTCCATGAAGTCCTCATCTATTAACGCGCTAGTGATGGAAAAGGGCGGTGAGCTTTTTACTGCAGGCACTCGCTTTTTAACGCAAAAGAAATGGCTCAGGTCTCCCACCTTTCCAGCAGAGCCGATTTTGGGACAAGGCGATTTGCGCTTTCGCTTTGACCCTGAATGGAGCAAGGCGGATCGGGACACCTTTCCGGTAAATAACTGTCACGAAATGGCTATTGATCAGGCCGACAATCTGTATCTCCTCACCGACCACCCACGCAATAACATTATCGTTTACGACCTGGAAGGCCGTATCACTAACAGCTGGACGCTGAACTCGACAGCAGCGCACGGTTTAACGATTTCACAGCATGGAGGCGTCGAAACGCTGCTGATCAGCGACTCCTACAATGGCAGAGTGGTCAATACGTCATTTTCTGGGACGGTGTTACGCGAATTACCCAAACCCCATGCGCTTGGACTGTATTCGGCAAGTATGCCCTACATGCCAACTCAAACGGCTGTCGCGCCAAACGGTGATATTTACATTGCTGATGGCTACGGATCTCAATGCATAATCCAGCTAGACGCTCAAGGGCACTATATTCGTCACTTTGGTGGAAAGGGTTCAGGCGTTCAACACCTCGACTACGCTCACGGCATAACGGTGGATGATCGAAAGGGACCCGGGCATGAGTTGCTATTGGTAACATCGCGGCGGTCATGCTGCATTAAGAAATTCAGCCTGGATGGATCGTATCTAGGCCACATCCCACTACCGAAAGGATACCCTTGCAGGCCGGTTATCTATGGGGATCATTTACTGGTTAGTCTGTGCTGGTCAGGCGCACACTTGCGCCCCAATTCTGGCTTTGTCGCTTTTTTAAATGCTGATAACCAGGTGGTTTCCACGCTCGGGGGAGTAGCCAAACGCAACTCTCAAGGAGAGGTGACTGAACTGGTTTCAGATTATTCGCACTTTTATCATGTCCATGATGTTTGTCCGGATCGGGATGGCAATGTGTATGTATGCCAATGGAATGCAGGCAAGACATACCCATTGAAGCTTGAGCGCATCCGCTAAAGGCGGTCTGGTCATTAACCTTGCGATTCATATTCGTGGAGATGTGAGGAACATCGACCTTAGTTCGTCCGCAGAAGACCATGTGGTTTCTGCATCTGATCAGGCTCGAAGATCTGTTCAAGTAAAACATCGCTGCAGCCTGTATCACTAACCACAAGACTCTTGAGAAAGATACACAACTCAAAGTATCCAATTTCATTCCGCAGTGCTGCAATGAAGGTACCCGACTGTGAGCCGTGAATGGGACACGGTGGTTCGAGACACTTATATTTTGAAACGGCAGGCGAAGGAAGCGGGCGTCTACGTTTTCGGCGATGTTATTGATGAATCGGTACCGCCCGTTCAACTGGAGGCCTTTTTGAGGTCGAAATTTCCTGTTCCAGATACCTTCTCAAAGGTCCGCAATTGCTGAGTTGTATCCGCTCTGTCAATTAACCACGAACTTCCGCTCTCAGCTTTTAGCACCCGGATGATTGCGCGACCACCGCAATGATCACGCCAAGGATGCCGTGGCAATTCTGGCGAGATTCCACAAAAGGAAAAAATGCAGCGGTTTATGGATGAGCAGTTGTGAGAAGCGGCGACGAATGAAAAGAACTATTGGAGCTGGCGGCACTGCGAGCCAAAAAATCGGTGACACCAATGTTCATCTAACCAGAGACGCCTCGCCCCGGCGAGGCGTTGCAAGGGCTCAGTGAGGCCCCCGCGGCAAAAAATCCCGCACCAATTCCAGCGCCGACTTCACCCGCAGCTTGTCCATCAGGCGAGCACGATGATTTTCCACGGTGCGCACGCTAAGACCCAGGTGCTGGGCTATCTCCTTGCTGGACAAGCCTTTAAGCACTTCGTCCAGCACCTCCCGCTCTTTAGGGGTGAGCAGCGCCAGGCGGGCAGCCCGGGCCGATTGCTGCAACCGGGCCTGGTGCAGGTCACAGCTCAGATTCAGCGCAGCCTGCACCTTTTCCAGGAAACGGTGACCATCCAGGGGTTTTTCCACGAAATCGAAAGCGCCCTGCTTCATGCCCTCCACTGCCGCGCTCACCTCGGCATAACCGGTGACAAGAATCAGGGGAGGAGGCACTTCGAAGCGGCTTTGCAGTTCCCGCTGCAGGTGCAGACCGCTGACACCGGGCATGCGCACGTCCGACACCACGCACTCGCAGGGGCAAGGGCTGTACTGGTCGAGGAAGTCCGTGGCGGAGCGAAAGCCGGACGCCTCCGCCCCGATGGAGGCGACCAGGTCGGTCATTAGTTCAAGGATGATGTCATCGTCGTCGATCAGGTACACCCGCGACGAGGTTGGGGCAGCGGCCATAAGCATCCTGGATTGGGGGCGCTTATCTTTAATACTAGCAGGCCAATTAAGCCCAGGGTCAGTTCCCGTAGCCCGGGCTCATCCGGTCCAGTTTGCGCAGCAGGCCGGGCCAGGCCAGGCCACCCCCGGCCTGGCGGGTTACCTGAGCCGCCTGTGCCATGGCGGTGTCGATGATGCGGGGATCAATGTGCACCAGCTCGCCACCACCGGACTGGGCCCGCACCTGGATCATGCAGGTGGCCTCGAACAGGTACATGTACAGGAAGGCGTCGGCAATGGTCTCCGCCACGGTGAGCAGGCCGTGATTGCGCAGCATCAGGAAGTTTTTATCGCCCAGATCCCGCACCAGGCGCGGCTTCTCGTCATCGCGCAGGGCCACGCCTTCATAATCGTGGTACGCCAGCGACGCCAGCACAAAGATCGATTGTTGCGACAGCGGCAGCACCCCACCCTTTTGCGCCGACACCGCCACACCATTCAGGCTGTGCACATGCAGTACGCACTGGGCGTTTTCCCGCGCGCCGTGAATGGCGCTGTGGATGGTGAAGCCGGCGGGGTTGATGTCGTATTCGCTGTCCATCACCTTCTGGCCGTTCAGATCTATTTTCACCAGGCTGGAGGCGGTGATTTCGTCGAACATCATGCCGTAGGGATTGATCAGGAAGTGGTGGTCAGGGCCGGGCACACGGGCGGAGATGTGCGTGAAGATCAGGTCGTCCCAGCCATGCAGGGCCACCAGGCGATAACAGGCCGCCAGGTTGATCCGCTGCTCCCATTCCTGGGGGCTGACGCGACTTTTGACGGAAGCGGTAGTCATGGGCAATTCCTTCTGTGGTGGGAGGCGACTTAACAGTAGCAGGCACAGTAGCAAGGATAGCCGCAAAGGGCAGCCAGCCGTGAGGATCGCAAAGGCCAGGCTTGGTCGGCGCACTATCCACGCGCCAAATTTCCCACAAGCAAGATTTGCTGCAAGATAGCCCCATAAAATGCTCTACTATTGAGCTCTTTCCTGAATCCGGTGAACCCCGCGATGAATGATTTCTACGCCAGCCCCAGCGCCACGGTCGCCGACGAGCGTCGCGGCAATAAATGGGTGGCATTGGCGGTGGGCATTGCCATCGACCTGGGCCTGTCCACCGGCGCGGGCATGGTGCTGAGCTTTGTGGTGATGGGCATGCTGATGCGCGAGAACGTGCCGCTCACCGCCATGGAAAACCGCATCAATGAAGTGATGCCCGCTGTAATGGATTCGCCCCTGGGCTATGGTTTTACGGTGGTGGGCATGTTGGCCTCGATGCTGGGGGCTTATGTTTGCGCCCGCATTGCCAATCACCAGGAATACCGGCTGGCGGGGGTGTTGGCCCTGGTGGCGATCACGCTGTACATACTGATGGGCAGCACCCACACCTCGCTGTGGGTGGAGGCCGGCATGCTGGCCATCAATATTGGCGCGATCTTCCTGGGCGCCTGGCTGCACGTACGCAAGAAAGCCGTTTAAATTTTCCTTCCTCTCAGGAGACACCATGAGCTGGACCCATTCCGCCAACCGTTACAGCCCTGTCACTGTTTCCCTGCACTGGCTGATGCTGGTTCTGCTGGTGGTGGTGTATGCATGCATGGAACTGCGTGGGTATTTTCCCAAGGGCAGCGATCCGCGCATTCTGATGAAGAACGCCCACTTCATGCTGGGGCTGACCGTGTTTGCCCTGGCCTGGCTGCGACTGGCTGCACGCATCGCCGGCGGTACCACGCCTGCCATTCAACCGCCCCCACCGGTCTGGCAAATCCTGCTGGCCCGGGTGGTGCACGTCGCGCTGTATATCTTTATTCTGAGTATGCCCCTGGGAGGCTGGTTGCTGCTGAGTGCGGAAGGCCAGCCGATCCCGTTCTTCGGCCTGGAACTGCCGGCGCTGGTAGCCAAAAATCACGATCTGGCGGAACGGATCGAGGATCTACACAAGGCCGGCGCCACCCTGGGCTATGGTCTGATTGGCGTGCACGCGGCTGCGGCGCTGTTCCATCATTACCTGATGGGTGACAATACCCTGCGCCGGATGCTGCCAGGACGTGGCTAACCTGCTGAACATTTCTGCCTGAGCGAAGGCCCGCAAATCTGATCGTATGCTTGCAAACACCGTTTCAAATCTGACCGGGCGGAACACGGCCCTCGCGCTCTGGATACTGCCGCTAACCGGGTTGGCGTTGCTGGCCTGGATGCTGCTCGGCCCTGAACTGGCACTGTCGGCGCCGGTACAGACAGCCTTGCGCGCCGGTGCTCTGGCCACCGCCCTGCTGTGTGCGCCGCTGGCCTGGAGCCGGGGTCTGGACACCGTCCATATTTGGCCGGGGCTGATGGCCTTGGGCTGGAGCCTGCTGGCACTGGTGCCCTGGCTGGTCCCCGGCACCGGTTCCGACTGGACGCCCTTGCTGCAGGGCATGCTTTTGGTTGTCGCCGCCCTGTTCAGCTGGCGCGACCGCGTGCGTCCGCCAGCCCCTGCCAGCCGCCGTTTTGGCCAGGGTATTCTGGCTATCCTGGCGATTGTAGGTGGGGGTGTGCTGCTGGAAGCCTCCCCCCTGGCACTGCCCGGCTCCCTGCTGGACATCTGCATGGCCACCGTCGCGCTGCTGTTAAGCGGAGGCTTGTTGGGTCTGACCCCGACGCTGCGGCGGCGCCCCGGCCGCTCCAGTCTGGCGTTACTGCTGTGCCTGCTGCTGCACCTGGGCGCCTTGGCAAGTTTTGACACCAGCACCTCCACTACGCTGACGTTGCAGTTGCTGGCCTGGCTGGTGTTATTCGCAGGCCTCTGCCCCACGCCCGGCAGCCAGGTGGATGAGCAGGAGCGCATCTCGCAAAAAGTGCTGGTAGGCTTGATGGCGGATTTTCAAAAAGCCCGCGAGGAAGAAGCGCAAGCCAAGCAGTTCGCCGAATCCATTATCGAAAACCTGCCGCTGATGTTGTTTGTGAAAGACGCCGCCGAATTGCGTTTCCAGCGCATCAACAAATACGGTGAGTTCCTGCTGAGCCAGAACCGTGATCAACTGATCGGCAAGAACGACTACGATTTTTTTCCGCCGGATCAGGCCGACTTTTTCACCGCCACCGATCGCGCGGTATTGGCAGGGAACGACATCGTCGATATCGCCGAGGAATGTGTCACCACCGGCGCCGGCGAACGTTGGCTGCACACGCGCAAGATTCCTCTGCGCAATTCCCGCGGCCAGCCGCAATTCCTGCTGGGCATTTCGGAAGACATCACCGCGCAACGCGAACTGGAACTGCGCTTTACCAGTCTGTTCGACGCCGCGCCCAATGGCCTGGTACTGCTGGACCGCGACGACCGCATCGTGCTCGCCAACGCCAGCGCCTGCGCCCTGTTTGGCTACCGCAACGAGGAATTGATCGGCAGCCCTATCACCCGCCTGATCCCGACGCGCGACCATGACATTCACACCGAAACCCAACGCATGGCGGGGCGCCCCAATCTGGCGGGCCTGCATCGGGACGGCCACGACATTCCGGTGGAAATCGCGTTGCAGCCACTGCCCTGGCTGGGACAACAGCACGTACTGGCGTCCATTACCGATGTCACCGAACGACAGCGTTTCATCAGCGAAATAGAACAGGCCAGTCGCTACAAATCCCAGTTTCTGGCCAACATGTCACACGAACTGCGCACGCCGATGAATTCCATCATCGGCTTCACTGAAAAAGTATTGAAATCCGCACAGTACCTGACGCCCCGCCACCGCGATGCGCTGGAAACCGTGCAACGCAACGCCCACCATTTGCTGGACCTGATCAGCGACGTACTCGATCTGTCCAAGATCGAAGCGGGCCGCATGGATGTGGAGCTGAAGACACTGGATCTGCGTCCGCTACTGGAACAGACGCGAGATGAATTCGCGCTAGTGGCGAAGAAAAAAGGCTTGGCGCTGGAACTGGTGATGCCGCCCGGCGCGCTGATGATTCGCACCGACCGCGGCAAGCTGGTGCAAATCTGCAATAACCTGTTGTCCAACGCCGTGAAGTACACCGAGCGCGGCACCGTGACGCTGCGGGTGGAACCGCAGGTAACGGACATCGGAGCCGCTGTTATTCTGCATTTCCAGGACACGGGTCTGGGCATTCAACCGGACGACCAGCAGAAACTGTTCAAGGAATTTGCCCGCGCACGGGAAGCCCGCGAAAAACGCATTCAGGGCACCGGCCTGGGCCTGTTGATCACCGCCCAACTGGCCGCTCTGCTGGGCGGCAGCATCAACATGAGCAGCCAGCATGGGCAAGGCAGCACCTTCAGTGTAATTCTGCCGGCAACCGTTGCTTAATCATCTAGTCGCTTAAATCGACAGCCGCTTAATCCCGATTGGCAGGTTGCATATTACCCTTCGTTCTTTTCGCTCCCCTGAGGGCCGACCTATGCTGAATTCATGTTGATAAAACAGGGATGCAGAACAGTACGGGAGGTGCGCCATGCCAGTCAGACCGGTTACTGAATACCTTGAGAGCCACAACGTGAATTACCACAGCTACAACCATCCTCCGGCTGTAACTGCGCAAGAGATTGCCCAATCAACTCACATACCCGGCGCGCAATTGGCGAAGACCGTAATTGTTCACGGCGACGGTGAATTGGCCATGGCGGTGCTGCCGGCGCATCAGCGCATCAACGGCAATCTGCTTAAAATGATCATGAAAGTACGCGATTTGCGCCTGGCCAGCGAAGATGAATTTCGCGAACGCTTTCCGCAATGCGAAACCGGCGGCATGCCGCCGCTGGGCAATCTGTATGGCATGAAGGTGTACATGGAGCGTTCGCTACTGAACGACGATTGGATTGCCTTCAACGCCGGCACCCATACCGAAGTGATCAAGATGGACACCGGCGTGTTCAAGCGGTTGGTGAAACCTGTGTTGTGTTCGTTTGCGCGAACATCCTCGCTGGAAGGCGCGCACTGATTTCTGTCTGCACTCTCAGAACCTGTCATAACACCTCTCCCGTGGCGCGGTCCTTATTGCGATTCGCGCCACCTATCAAGTCAAACTGGCGCTGTTCGGTCATAACCTGCCTTATCCCTTCCTGATACAGTTGGGGCGCGACTCCTCTAGCGAGCGCTGTTCCCCTAATAGTCATTTGAAATCACTGCCCACTCATCACTATAAAGATAAAGGGATCTGTCACATGAAAGCGTCTTTGAAGGCAGTCTTCTGCCTGTTCAGTCTTTTTTTGTCGGGGTGTTATGTTGATATCAACTTTGTCGGCAAGGGGCAGGTGGTTGCTGACGACATAGATTGCAGTCGTAGCTGCATTAAAAAGAGCATCGGCGAACTCGTCGACACCGAATTGAAAGCCATCCCCGCCCCTGGGTTCAGTTTCATTGGTTTCGTGGGTAATGGCGGTGCCTGGCACATCGGCATCAGTAAACTGTATGTGGAATACGGTATCGCCTGGATAAAGAACTGGTATGACGCCTACCCCCGGCTGGTACAACTGCAAGACCATGTCACTGCCATTTTTTGGCCTGAAGATGACGTCCGGCAGAGCGCCAATACGAGCAACAGCATCTGCATGATCGATCAGTCATCGGGTTTGCACTGCTGGGGCAAAAGCGCCAAAAAAT
>DATLII010000062.1:0-5037 GCA_035539495.1 Dongiaceae bacterium | reverse complement strand
GGCATTGGCGCTGGTGTGTGGCAACACGCTGGTATGGAAGCCATCGGAAAAAACACCGCTATGTGCGTTGGCTTGCCAGCAATTGTTGCAGGAAGCGGTCAAGACGTGCGGTTTGGACCAGTATGAATCTTTATCCAGCGTAATTATCGGTGATGCGGAGGTGGGCCAGGCGCTGGCGGCACATCCGCAAGTGGCGCTGGTGTCGGCTACCGGATCGGTTGCCATGGGGCGCAATGTGGCGCAGACGGTGGCCGCGCGCCTTGGTCGCAGTTTGCTGGAGCTGGGCGGCAACAACGGCATCATCGTTACCAAGAAGGCTGATCTGGATTTGGCGTTGAAGGGCGTGACGTTTTCTTTCGTCGGCACCAGTGGCCAACGTTGCACCAGTTTGCGACGGCTGTTTCTACACGAATCCATCGCCAATTATATTGAAACCAAGTTGATAGCAGCGCTGAAAACGTTGCGTATCGGCGATCCCCGTGACGAGCAGATGCTGTGTGGTCCGCTGATCGACAAGGCGTCGTACCATCGTTTCAAGGATGCAATTAAGGCAGCGAAAGCGCAGGGCGGTCAGTTGCTGTATGGTGGTAATCGCATCAAGAACGATGTGCCAACGGGCGGCTATTACGTGAATCCCGCCGTGATTGCGATTGCGCCGGATGCCGAAATCGTGCGGCAGGAAACTTTTGCGCCGCTGTTATACGTGGTGCGCTTTCTGGATTTGCGGCAGGCGCTGGAGTGGCACAATGATGTGCCACAGGGATTGTCGTCGGCAATCTTCACCACGGATCTGCGGGAAGCCGAACAATTCCTGGCGGTGACGGGATCGGACTGCGGCATTGCCAATGTGAATATCGGCACGTCCGGCGCGGAAATTGGTGGCGCTTTCGGTGGTGAGAAAGAAACCGGGGGCGGGCGCGAATCCGGCTCGGATGCCTGGAAAAACTACATGCGCCGTGCCACCAACACGATCAACTACGGCTCTACCATTCCTTTGGCCCAGGGCATCTGTTTCGATCTTTGATTTCTAAACAACAGGCTCGGCTCTCTAGAACCACTTTGGTTGAAAACAAATGACGGGGAGCGGGGCTGGATGCGACAGTAGTGGGAAAAATGTGCCGATGTTGCACGGCAAACCGGTGCTCATATTCCCCGTGGGGAAGGGTCTGATCGCGTGGGGAAGGCCTGTCGGAACCGTGGGAAGGTGATCTGGCTGTGTAGGAAGGCTTGCCGGGACTGTGGGAAGCTGATTTGACTGCGTGGGAAGGCCTGCCGGGACCGTGGGAAGCTGATCTGACTGCGTGGGAAGGCTTGCCGGAACCGTGGGACGGTGGTCTGACTGCGTGGGAAGGCTTGCCGGGACCGTGGGAAGGTGGTCTGACTGCGTGGGAAGGCTTGCCGGGAACGTGGGAAGGTGGTCTGACTGCGTTGGGAAGGGGCCGGACACCGTGGGACAGCGTCCGGCCAGGGCAATCAGGCCTGAGCTGAGGCGGAATTACCGGAATCCCGTTTCTTCTTGCTGGCCTGACGGCGCAGGGTGCGTAGATGCCGGCTGGAATACGCCTCCCGCCGCCGCTCATTGTTCCAGAAAACATACTGGGCGCAGGCCCGCACCTCATCCACCGCTTGCTTCAGCAGTGTATAGGCCTGATCCCGTACCAACCGTGACGCGCTACCCTTGGCGCGCTCGGCTATCAGCTGCGCCAGCAGCGTGCCCATGATCCCCGCCACTTCCTGAGCCTTGTCCAGCACTTCCGGCTTCAGTTTTATATCCAAAAGCGGCACGAAAAACTCGCGGCCCAGCGCTACCAGCTTGTGCAGATCGCTGATCATATCTGCATGCTTCGTACCTTCGGAGATGGCCACCACCTTGTCCATCAGATCCTGTTGATTGCGATAGGCATAACGCATGGATCGCAGCAAATGATCACGCAGCGCATAGGCTTCCGGCGCCTGTGTGTCCCAACGCTTTTGTATTTCATCGCGTTTATCACGATCCCGGAACCAGATGGATTCCGCATAGTTCAGCGCACCGATCCTGGCGGCCAGGGACGCCAGCAACTCCTCCTTGAAACCAGCTTCGAGCAGCGCCGGCAGGTCGCGGGTGGCGGCGACCAGGGCGTTTTCAGATTCCTGCAGAAAGATGGGCAGGGGCATGTTGGGCTTTTTCGTATCTTCTTCCTTGATGGCGGTGATCAGGGGCTGCAGTGCGAAGAAGTCTGCTTGCGACATGGGGTGGTCCTTCCTTGTGAGTTAAGAAAAATGCACCGGCTGAATGCTCGGTACTGACCAGTAGACGGTGGGTGCGCAAATAACAGGCGGTTTTGAGGTGGGAAAGATAGATAGTGCCGGTGGCGGCGCTACTGTAGTGACGGTTGGTTAATTGCTTTAGTTTTTCGGGGAGTGGTGGTGTTGGGACCCTGAGTGCCGGCGCAGTGGATTTGAACCAGGTGATTTTCGTTGATGGAATTTGGATAGTGAGTACTTGGCTGGCCTGTCACTGCTGGATGTTTGTGGGTCGGTCATGCGCCCGGTGAATATGGTGGCCGTTAAATCGGCTGGGTGAAAATGATCGCCAAATGGTGATTTGCAAAAAAAGCAATTGATGCCCGCTCCAAGCTGGAAGCGGAAGGTCGCGGTGAACTGATAGATTGGATACAACTCAGCAATTGCGGACCATCGAGAAGGTATCTGAACTAGGAACTTTCGACCCTAAAAAGCCTGTTGGGGACCTTTTAGGGAGCTCGATCAAGCGTTAATCAATCGTTATGCTGTATATTTACATTCAAACAGACATGATTCATGTCATCGGCCAGAGCAGACATTCCTCTATCAGCTCGTGGAAACCCATTACCCCGAAATTTGCGCCCAACTCGACGCTCAAGCCTGCCTATGTCGGGCTGGAGTTTGAGGATTTTCTCCGCTGCGGTCGTCTTGAGCACGGATTTTTGCGCGTGCGCTGTGAAGGCTGCAAGCACAAACATTTAGTTGCCTTCAGTCCCGCGTCAATGACGCAACAAGGTCGCCGGATCAGACGGCTCTGTTCCAGTGCTAAATTACACCTTCGATTGGATCGCCAACGACTTGCTGCGACAGCACGGCAGGAAGAGCTGCGCCTGCTGTTCCCTTCTTCAGCGAAAAACGCTGCAAATCTGCGCGGTCGAGCCTCAGAAGTTCTGGCAAAAGGTAGGATTTTGGCGTCGGCGGGGTAGTTGGTCAGACATATACCGATTTCCTGCGATTGGATTTCGCCGAACAAGGGCTTTATTCCTCCTATATTTAGCAGGAGAGCGGAATCGTTATGCCGATCTCACCCCTTCGTCGCCTTTCCCTTGGCAGCTTCCTCTTTTGCTGCTCTTTCATCGATAATCAGTCGGTAGGCGACGTAATACTTGAATATATTGCTAACGTAAGTAACGGTCTCAGGGCCGATCTTCTGAGCGGCAACATACTCCACGTTATGGAACCAGACATTGGGATTCAAACCCCGTTTCGCCGCTGTCGCACGCAACCCCGAGATACGACTCGCGCCTGCGTTGTAAGAGGCGAACGCAAATAGCGCCTTGTCGAGTTTTGTCATCGGCTCATCGCCGTAGTAATTATCGATCATCCAGCGCATGTATTTGATGCCGGCATGAATATTCGGTTCCAACTGGGTGATGTTACCGACTCTCATATCTTTTCCTGTCTCCGGCATCACCTGCATTACACCAATTGCACCCACGGGACTCCGGGCCTTTTGGTTCAGCTGGGATTCCTGATATCCCTGCGCCGCCATCAGCAGCCAATCCACGTCGTACTTGTCGCCGTATTTCTTGAAGTAATTGACGAGCGTTTCAAACTTCTTGCGCTCAGCCTCCGACGTCGCGCTCTTGACGTATTTCGCTTTCCCATAGTAGCGCGCGAGAATCGTATTCCCGATCACGGTACCCTGACGGTTGCGCTTGATGAAATCGTCGACAGCCACTTTAAGCTGCGGACTATTTTTACGCATCGCCCACGCAATCTCACCACCGGTTCGCACTGCTGCCTTCTCATTTACGACGATTTTCGGAAATACTTGTTTCCAGAACTTCGCGATCGGCAGTTTGATGATGGTCCGCGAGATCAGCCCGGCATTCACCATTTCCACAAGATCCTCGTCCTCAAGGTATTCAGACACATCCTTGATGATCACGGGAGGTTTGTTTTGTGCGGCCAGACGCGTATTGAGCGTAACAAGTGCATCGAAGTAACTGGTCGACTTGCGGACGAAGACCTCCTTGCCTGACAGCTCCTCCACATTGCTTATGACAGGCATGCCGGGGGCCGACACCACGACTTCATCCATGCCTGTGTAAACCGGCAACGAGAAATCGGCAAGAGCCTTGCCGTATTCCGTGATGGTAATGCCGGCAGCCGCAATGTCGCCCCTGCCGGACGTCAGTGCCCCTGCGAGCTCCTCCCGCCCTACCGGCACAATGATCGCGCTTACCTTGACGTTTTTGTGTCCCAGCTTCTTCTGCTTTTTCAGTTTTTTATTCAGATCATCTTCGAATGCGCGGACAAGTTCATAGGTTGCGCCACGCTGGACACCCTTGACAACAAAATAAGAGGTTTTACTGGGAACAACGAGCACGCGGATGATCTTGCGTTCGATCATGCCGTCAAGATCACCTTTCCAAGGCTCGTTCTGCACATCAAGCGTGAGTTCTTCGCGAGGCTCAGTTGCCGTTGGAGCCGAAGCATCTGCCGCCATGCCAACTGAATTGACAAGCCCACCGCAAGCAAGGATCGCGACGATAAGCAACCGCCTCGCAATTGCTGTATTTAAAGCACCGAGCGACATGCGACCTCCCGCCTTGGGACGTTAAACACTAAACTGGGAACGCCCCAACTATAGCAGCGCGACATAGTCACGAATAGCACCTGAGGCCACCCGTGGCTGCGGAGTGTGAAAAAGGTATCGGCGGTTTATCCGGATTCGTCAAAGAGCCAAACGATCATCCGTCTTAACGTGATTGATCTCCAGATCGTGCCTTTGCACTCCCGGAGCAC
>DATLII010000061.1:0-9804 GCA_035539495.1 Dongiaceae bacterium | reverse complement strand
ACCTGCACCGCACCATGTTGTGGTGGTGCGTGGGCATCGGCATTGTCGTGTTCGGCGCGATGTTCTATTCGATGCTGAAGCACCGCAAGGCCGCAGGCTTCAAGGCCTCCCACTTCCACGAAAGCACCACCGTCGAAATTCTCTGGACCGTTATTCCATTCCTGATTCTGATTGTGATGGCGATTCCTGCCACCCGGGTGCTGATCGCCATG
This sequence comes from Dongiaceae bacterium, assembly GCA_035539495.1. Taxonomy (GTDB): domain Bacteria; phylum Pseudomonadota; class Gammaproteobacteria; order Pseudomonadales; family Ketobacteraceae; genus Ch67. The sequence goes on along the minus strand of DATLII010000061.1, from coordinate 9,592 downwards.
AGCGACACCAGCGATTCGTCCCTTACCGTCAAAATCACGGGCTCCCAGTGGAAATGGCATTACCAGTATCTGGAGTACGAAGGCAAGACTGATATCAACCTGGATTATTACAGCGTACTGGCCACCCCCCATGATCATATCGAACGCCCTCTGAGCGCTGGCGGTCTGTTCCCCAAAGGCGCGGCGAAAGATCGCTATCGTCCTGACGGCAATTACCCTGAGCGGAGCGAACTCTACAACCTGGAAGTCGATCATCCGCTGGTGATCCCCACCGGTAAAAAAGTGCGTTTCCTGATTACGTCCGACGACGTGATTCATGCTTGGTGGGTACCGGATTTCGCGATCAAGAAAGACGCCATCCCCGGCTTCATTAACGAATTATGGGCCAACGTGCCGGAAGACAAACCCGGTATCTACCGCGGCCAGTGCGCCGAGTTGTGTGGCAAGGATCACGCGTTCATGCCTATCGTGGTGGAAGCGCGCGCTCCGGCGGAATTCGATCAATGGCTGAAGACCGCTCAGGAAGAACAGAAACAGGCTGAAATCGCCGCTGCCAACAGCGTCGATAAGACCTTCACCAAGGAAGAACTGATGTCCGAGGGTGAAAAAGCCTATCTGGCTCGCTGCTCCGCCTGCCACCAGGCCACTGGTCAGGGCCTGCCACCCACCTTCCCAGCCCTGGCTGGTAGCAAAGTTGCCATCGGCCCGGTCGCAGACCACATCCACATCGTGCAGCACGGCAAAAACGCCATGCCGCCATTCGGCGCCGTACTGTCGCCAAAAGAAATGGCCGCCATCATCACCTACGAACGCAACGCCTGGGGCAACAAGCCGTCCGATGGTGTTGATGTCGTTCAACCTCGCGATGTCGCGAAATAAGTGCGAAGGGGAAATATTCTATGAGTGAACATACTCTCGATCACGGCCACCATGATGGCGATCATCACGACCATGATCATCATCACGGTCCTGCCAAAGGTATTAAACGTTGGCTGTTCGCCACCAACCACAAAGACATCGGTGCAATGTACCTGTGGTTCAGCTTCACCATGTTCCTGCTAGGCGGCTTTATGGCCATGATCATCCGCGCTGAGCTGATGTATCCCGGCCTGCAGCTGGTGGATCCGAACTTCTTCAACCAGATGACGACCACTCACGGTCTGATCATGGTGTTCGGCGCGGTTATGCCTGGCTTCGTCGGCATGGCCAACTACATGGTGCCCATGATGCTGGGCGCTCCTGATATGGCGCTGCCGCGTTTGAACAACTGGAGCTTCTGGCTGCTGCCGTTTGCGTTTTCGCTGCTGATTCTCGCCATCATAAAATCGTTCCTGGGAATTTCGGATGCGCCTAACTTTGGCTGGACGTTCTACGCTCCGCTGTCCACCAAGTTCGGCCCTGAGTCCACGGACTTTTTCATCTTCTCGGTGCATATGATGGGGATCTCCTCGATCATGGGCGCGGTGAACGTGATCGTGACCATCTTCAACCTGCGCGCGCCCGGCATGACGCTGATGAAAATGCCGCTGTTCGTCTGGACCTGGTTGATCACTGCGTTCCTGCTGATCGCGGTAATGCCCGTGTTGGCCGGCGCCGTCACCATGATGTTGACCGATCGCCACTTCGGCACCAGCTTCTTCGATGCCGCTGGCGGTGGCGATCCGGTCCTGTTCCAGCACGTGTTCTGGTTCTTCGGCCATCCCGAGGTGTACATCATGATTCTGCCGGCGTTTGGTATCGTGTCGGCGATCATTCCCACCTTCGCCCGCAAGCCGCTGTTCGGTTACGCATCGATGGTGTACGCCACCGCATCGATCGCGTTCCTGTCCTTCGTCGTGTGGGCGCACCACATGTTCACCGTCGGCCTGCCGTTGGCCGGTAACCTGTTCTACATGTACATGACCATGCTGATCGCGGTGCCCACCGGGGTGAAAGTATTCAACTGGGTGGCCACTATGTGGCGCGGCTCGATGACATTTGAAGTGCCGATGCTGTTCGCTATCGCCTTCGTGATTCTGTTCACCATCGGCGGTTTCTCTGGCCTGATGCTGGCGATCACTCCGGTGGATCAGCAGTACCACGACACCTATTTCGTGGTGGCGCACTTCCATTACGTACTGGTGACCGGTGCGGTGTTCTCCATCATCGCGGGCGTGTACTACTGGCTGCCGAAGTGGACCGGCCTGATGTACGACGAGAAGTGGGGCAAGATCCATTTCTGGAGCTCACTGCTGTCGGTGAATCTGCTGTTCTTCCCCATGCACTTTGTGGGTCTGGCCGGTATGCCGCGCCGCTACTCCGACTATGCGCTGCAATTCGCCGATTTCAACTGGTGGATCAGCATCGGTGGTTTCTGGTTCGGCCTGAGCCAGCTGATTCTGCTGAAAATCCTGATCGACGTGTGCTTCCGCAAGAAAGGCGCACCGGCAACGGCGGAAGTTTGGGAAGGTTCGCACGGTTTGGAATGGACACTGCCCTCGCCTGCGCCTTACCACAGCTTCACTACACCTCCGCTGGTGAAGTGAGGCACATGACATGACGGAACAGGACGCCCGCACGCAGAACAGCATCCGCCTAGCGAAACGCCTCGGCCTGATCGCGGTTGGTATGTTTGTGTTTGCGGTGGGCATTCTGCCGCCCATGTACGATGTGATCTGCGATATCACCGGTCTGAACGGCAAGACGGCAAATGAGGCGGACTCCGCCGAGGCCGCTGTAGTGCAGGAAGACCGGCTGATCACCGTACAATTTCTGGCGGATACGGATCCGGCAATGCCATGGGATTTCCGCCCGGTGGAGCGCAGCATTCAGGTGCATCCGGGTGAAATCCGCAAAGTGGATTTTCATGTGCGCAACCGCGAGCCTGTCTGGCTGGTGGGACAGGCAATTCCGTCCGTGACCCCATCGCAGGCCACACCTTATTTCAAGAAAACCGAATGCTTCTGCTTTCAACAGCAGGAATTACCGGGCGGCGACTCCAAGGATATGCCGCTGATTTTTTACATCGATCCCGATCTGCCAAAAAGTGTAACGACGATTACACTGTCCTATAAGCTGTTCAATATTACGGACAAAGTGCAGCAGGAATCGCAACGGGTCGTCGTCACTACTACTCAATAAGACGCACTATCCAATAAAAAATGCTAAGCCAACGATTTTATAAAAAGGAGAATCGGTAATGGCCAACAAGCCCACGCAGTACTATGTACCTGACCAAAGCCCCTGGCCGGTGATAACGGCATTGGCGCTGTTTATCGTGGCCTACGGTGCCGCCAGTTTCATTCAGCAGAATTCCGGGTCTGGCCTGGTCACCAACGACGGCAGCTCCGGCAAATTCCTGTTGCCCATAGGATTGCTGGGCATCATTGCCATGATGTTTTTCTGGTTCCGCGACACCATCAAAGAAAGCCTGGCCCATAAAAACAGCTCGCAGATGGACGTGTCCTATCGCATGGGCATGATGTGGTTCATCTTCTCGGAAGTGATGTTCTTCGGCGCGTTTTTCGGTGCGCTGTTCTACGTGCGGCTGCTGTCGATTCCCTGGCTGGGCGGCGCTGGCGAAGAAGCCATGACGCACGAATTGTTGTGGCCCAACTTCCAGGCGATGTGGCCGTTGACCCTGACACCGGATGGCACCACCACCACCGCTATGCCGGCCTGGGGCTTGCCTTTCCTGAACACCGTTCTGCTGGTAACCAGCAGCGTAACCCTGACCATCGCCCACCACGCGCTGATTGCAGGCAATCGCCTGAAACTGCAGATCAACCTGTTCCTTACCCTGGTGCTGGGCTTCGCGTTTCTGTTCTTCCAGGTGGAAGAATACGTTCACGCTTACACCGAAATGGGTCTGACCCTGAATGCGGGTATTTACGGTTCTACGTTCTTTATGCTGACGGGTTTCCACGGCATGCACGTCACCATCGGAGCCACGATTCTGACGATCATGTTCCTGCGCAGCCTCAAGAAAGATCATTTGCAGCCGGACAATCACTTCGCGTTCGAAGCAGCCGCCTGGTATTGGCACTTCGTTGACGTGGTGTGGCTGTTCCTGTTCATCTGCGTTTATTGGTTGTGATGAAACGATTGTGAGGCAATGCGTGGCGGCGGAATGGATTACCGCCGCCACGCCAGTAGATTGAAAAAATCAGGGGGTAACCGGCTGTGTTTCAGTGGCAGGTGCCGAAGAGGTTGATGCAGGTGTAGCCGGCGTTGCAACCGGTTGCAGACCGTGAGGCTCGATCCAGCCCATCAGCATGGCCACCCCCAACAGAATCAGCAGCAACACGGAAAAACCGACACGAAATGCCAGAAAACGTACGGTGCGCTGCTTGTCGTCATCCTTGTTACGCACCAGTGTGCGCAGCGCGCTGAACAGACTGATCGCAATAAAGATCAACACGATAACGACGATAATCTTGAATACCATGACTGGCTCCTGTGGGTGAGCAGTGCAGTATAACAGGCAGAAGTGAAATGACCCGCCCTGATCCCACTCCACTCCCACACCGGCGCGGCGTGCATGTTGGCCGCTTCCACTTTACTCCCGGATGGATTCCCACTCTGGCAACCCTGGCGTTGCTGGTGTTGCTGTTTCGCCTTGGCCAATGGCAATTGGACCGCGCACATTACAAGGAAATGGTGCTGGAGCGCATTGCCAGCCGCAGCCAGGTGGGGACGGCCGATCTGGATTCGCTGCTGCGATTGGAAGGCGACGTCACCGACTATCCCGTACAGGTGCGCGGTCACTATTTGAATGAATTCAATCTGCTGCTGGACAATCGCGTCCACGATGCCGAGCCCGGCTATGAAGTGCTGACGCCATTTCTGACAGAAAATCGTGTACTGCTGGTGAATCGCGGCTGGATTGCCCAAGGCGCGAGCCGCGCCCAATTTCCCGCCATTCCCGCCGAGGCTGAAGAACAGACTCTGCAGGGAACAGCCCATGTACCCAACCCGGCTTTCTTCGTGTTGAAGGAAGACAACTACAGCGCCGTCAGCTGGCCATTTCTAATCCAGAAAATAGACCTTGAAAAAACCGCCCCGCTGTTTGATTATCCGATGGTCCCGTTCGTTTTACGCCTGAATCCGGATCCAACATCGGGTTTTGTGCGGGAATGGCACAGTGATTTTATGGGGCCGGAAAAACACTACGGCTATGCGGTGCAATGGTTCTCGCTGTTTGCTGCGTTGCTAGTGATTTACCTGGTCGTGAACACGCATAAAATTCCCCTGACACAACAAGAATAAGCAGTTGCCATGGACACGCATTACACGCATCAACCTTCCGCCGCCGTTGTTCGCTCCAATCGCAAAGCCCTGTTGCTGACCCTCGCCTTGTTCACGCTGCCGGTGCTGGTGGCTTATGTGCTGCTGAAAACAGGCTGGTATACCGCCGCCGGCACGTCCAACCGAGGTTTGTTGGTGGATCCGCCATTGGAATTCGATGCGCTGACACTGACTGGCGCCGATGGCAGCGTGCTGTCTGCCGATCAATTCCGCAAAAAGTGGTGGATCGTGTTTGTGGTGCCGGCGACCTGCGCAGAAGCCTGCCGCAACAGCCTGTATCAGATGCGCCAGGTGCATCAGGCGCTGGGGCAGGAATTTGACCGAGTGGGTGAGCTGGTAATCACGCCGTTTGCCATGGATGCTGCCACCGAAGAATGGCTGACAAAAGAATTCAGCGAGTCGACCCGGGCCCGCGCTGATGCATCGCATATCGATCAAGTACTGGCACCGGCCTTTATCGATGGGCAAGCGGCCAGCCAGAGCGGCCATTTGTATCTGGTGGACACGCAAGGCGCGCTGTTCATGCACTACCCGGGTTATGCGGATGAAAAAGAATCCATCTTGAAGGGCCGCAATCTGCTGAAGGATTTGCAGCACGTGTTGAAAATTTCCAAGATCGGTTGACGCAGATGTGGATCAAACGATTGAGTATTCTGGCTGTGCTGTTGGCTTGTGGTGTAGTGGCACTTGGCGCCTACACACGCTTGCAGGACGCCGGGTTGGGCTGCCCTGATTGGCCCGGTTGCTACGGCCATCTGGTAGTGCCGGAATCCCATGACGCTTTGCATCGCGCCAATTCGGCTTATCCCGAACGTCCAGTGGAAGCGGAAAAAGCCTGGGCGGAAATGATTCACCGTTATTTCGCCAGCACGCTGGGATTGGTGATTCTGATCTTGCTGGCACTGAGCATCAAGGCACGCAAACTGAATCCGCAGGCGCCGCTGAAATTGCCGATTGCATTAACAGTGCTGGTGATATTTCAGGGCTTGCTGGGGATGTGGACCGTGACGCTCGGATTATTTCCCACGGTGGTGATGGCGCATTTGCTGGGTGGTTTTACTACGCTTAGCCTGTTGTTCCTGCTGGCGCTGCGACTGCATTTTCCGGCGCCCATTACGAACGAAAGCTCAAGCAACGGTTTGCTGAAGTGGGCGTTGGTGGGAATCGTGATTCTGGCGTTGCAGATTGCGTTGGGTGGTTGGACCGCCGCCAATTATGCAGCACGGGTGTGCAGTGAATTGCCGATCTGTCAGGATGGCTGGTCGCAGCATGTGAATGTGGTGGATGCGTTTCAGTTCTGGGGACACAACCTGGAAGAGCATGGTCTGGATGATTACGAATTTGCCAGCCATCTGGGCCCGGATGCCAAGATCACCATTCACGCATCGCACCGCATTGGCGCGATCGTGACGACGCTGTATTTGATTGGCCTGTTCATCTGGTTGTGGCGGCGTCAGGATGTGTCCAGCGCCAGCAAACGGATTGCAACGGGTGCATTAGTGGTGTTGCTGGCCCAGGTGAGCCTGGGCGTAAGCAACGTGGTGTTTGATCTGCCGTTGGCGGTGGCCGTTGCGCATAACGGTGTCGCTGCATTATTGATGATGTGTCTGATCATGCTGACTTTCAGCCTTTACCAAAGCGGGAGCCGCCGTCCATGAGCCGTGTTGCCACCCCTACTCGGGAAAACATCGATCAAAGCGCCAGCCGTTCGCACTGGCGTGACTATTACGAGTTGACCAAGCCTCGCGTGGTGATGCTGCTGATGCTCACCGCCATCGTCGGCATGTTCATGGCGACACCGGGTATGGTGCCACTGCAGGTGTTGCTGCTGGGTTCCATCGGCATGGCGTTCGCGATGGGGGCCGCCGCCGCGGTGAACCATGTGGTGGATCAGCGCATCGACGGCCTGATGGCCCGCACCAGCAATCGCCCCATCGTGCAGGGCAAGGTGAGCTCGCAGAAGGCGCTGCTGTTTGCTGCCGTACTGTCGATTCTGTCGATGTTCATCCTGTCGTTCTTCATCAATCCGCTGACCGCGTTTCTAACGCTGTTCGGTATTGTGGGTTACGCGTTCATCTACACCCTGTACCTGAAACGGGCTACACCGCAGAACATCGTGATCGGTGGTTTGGCCGGCGCGATTCCGCCGCTGCTGGGTTGGACTGCGGTGACCAATCAGATCGATCCCCACGCCCTGCTGCTGGTGTTGATCGTGTTCATCTGGACGCCTCCCCATTTCTGGGCCTTGGCCATTCACCGTCGTGATGATTACGCCAAGGCCGGCATTCCCATGCTGCCGGTGACCCACGGCATTCCCTACACCCGTTCTGCGGTGCTGCACTACACCGTGCTGTTGGCGCTGTGCACCCTGCTGCCCTACCTGACCGGCATGAGCGGGCTGATCTACCTGGCCGCCGCGCTGGTGCTGAACGCCGTGTTCCTGGGCTACGCCGCTTGCCTGCGGTTTGCGCCCAACACACCCGGCATTGCCATGAAGACCTTCGGCTATTCGATCGTGTACCTGATGGGTCTGTTTATCGCCCTGCTGGTGGATCACTATTTCAGGGTGCGGCTGGTCTGAACCGCCGCACACATTCAACCTATTGAAAGGGCGGTTTTTTTTACCCGGCCTTCCCCTTCCCGTTTGCTTCTCGCCCCCTGGAAAAGTCGATAGAATGCCCTGGAAATAAAAAACCAGGACAGCATCGACCGCATGGATTGTGCAGGCTGCCCGCCGATTCGTTCAGTCGTTCCCCATAGGGCCCCACCATGCGTCATCCCGTTGTTCCAGCCACGCTGGCCTTGTCTGTTACCGCCATCACCAGTCTGACACTGCCGGGCGTCGCATTGGCCGCCACCGCCAACTCCGTGCGATTCCAGCTGGATTTTGAAAACAATTGCTTCACGACCGAGCCCGTCGAGCCTACTGATATCAACATCGGCGGCAACGGGCTGAGTATTTCGATCACCGATCTGGTGGTCACCTTGAACCCGAACGTGATTCCGCCAGACAGCGCACTCTGCGAGCAATATCGGGAAGAAGAGGGTCCTGCCGACGAGGTCGCCTCTGACATCACACCGGACGAAGCGCCGGCTCAGAACACCTTGCTGGTGCAACAGAGCACCGATCAGATCCGCAACGTCAGCCAGCATCTGCGCAGCCAACGCTACCAGGCCCAAGATGGCGCCAATATCACGTACTCCCCGTTAGATGGTTACATCGGTGGCGCTGCGGGTGACACCGTGCAGCTGGGCCGCCTCAGTGTTTTCATCAACGGATCACGCGTGGACGGCAGCCAGGACAACACAGCCTTTGAAGTTGGCTACGATCTGGAAACTGACCACTACACCCTGGGCGTGGATTACCGTTTCAGCGACGATTTTATTGCCGGCTTCGCCTATGGCAGCAGCGACACCACGCTGGAATACCTGGAGGCCCAGGACCAGACCGAGAACGATACCGACCACTACATCCTGTATGGCAACTGGTACCGGGATAATTTTTCGGTTGATACGGTGCTGGGCTTCGCCCGAGGCGAAATCGACACCCTGCGCGACATCCTGGGCAACAATGCCATCGGCAACACGGACAGCGATCTTACCTATTTCAGCATTGCCGGATCCTATGACATCGTCAGCGGAAGCCTCACTTACGGCCCGCTCGCCAGCTTCGACTACGTGGACGGCACCATCGACAGCTACTCGGAAACCAACGGCGGCGGCTGGGAAGCCGCGTTCGACGAGCAGGACGTGAAATCCCAGATCTTCGCCCTGGGTGGCGACGTTGCTTATGCTGCGAGCTTCCGCTGGGGCGTATTGATACCCCATGCCCGCGCCGAGTGGCGCACCGAACTGGAAGACGACCGCGACCTGATCGTCGGCCGCTTCGTCGTGGACCCCGCCAGCAGCTTTTCCATCACGCCCGACGAATTGGACAGCAGCTGGTACTTGCTAAGCGCCGGCGTGTCGGCCCAGTTCCCCCACGGTATTGCCGTACTGCTGAACTACGAAGAAATGCTGGAATATGACGATACCGACCTGAGCACTGCCACCCTGGGCGTGCGCTGGGAGATGTGACTCACACGCAAGGTGCGGCAGATCTGACCGGCCGGCCGCACCCGCAAACACTGACAGCTCCGCAAAACTCCCGCCGGACAGCCGTCTTTTCGCACCGAACGCCGCCTAATCCCTTCACTTCTCGCCCCTGGTAAAAGCCGATAGACTGCGCCGGAATTCAAGACCGGGCCGCGTTCGACCGCAGGGATTGCGCAGGCGCCCGCCGCTATTTCGTTCATCTTCCCTATGG
>DATLII010000060.1:0-22034 GCA_035539495.1 Dongiaceae bacterium | reverse complement strand
ACCCAAAGGGCGTGCCATTGCAAATGCAGTTGAGTAGACGGGCAAGGGAATTTTAAGCCGAGAGGCCGGTGTATTGAGATTGATCCTGACCAGGTTTTCAGCGTGGGTATCGTAGACTACCAAATAGGTGCCGTCGCCGCTGACTTTCATTTCACCTAGTTCGCTGCCCACATTGGTAATGGTTCCCACTTGGCTGTAATTGAAAATGTTAAAAATCCGAATAGTGCTATTACCATCGTGAGCATACACATAAGGCCTTACAGGATCCGCTGCAACCTGAACGTAGTTGGCAGACAGCCTATGTATTTCGTTTGGCTCGGTATTACCTACCCAAAGTCCTACCTGAATTTGCATGTTATTTTCAATGTTTGGATCGTCTGGTGCGATGTCGACAGTCGCAATATGGAGTTTATTTTGCGCCAATCCGGCAGGATCTGCGTGAATGATTAGATCCGTTGCTGTAGTGCCTGATGGTGTTGCCGTTAGCCACGGTTGGCTGGTGGTCGCTGTCCATCGTGTATCGGTCAGTTCGTAACTATCCTTGATCGTGATCACTTGAGAAAGCTTGTGCAGAGAGGGAAGCGAGGTGAAGGCAATGCCGTCGTCGGACGTATAGAGGATATGCTCCGAAGCAGTCAGACTAACGGGTAGGGTGCGGGACACCAGACGTCCCTTAACATTTGCCGTGATTGTTAATGAGCCTTCATATTTGCCAGCTCGTACATGGGAGCGGTCCACGCCCAATTGCAGAAATTGGCCCGAATTGCTCAGGCTTGTCTGGCTCAGGTCGGTCGTGATTGCGTTTGCGAGGGGAAAATTCAGGTTGATCGAAGTTGGGTACTGCGCCTCGCCTGTATCCAAGTTGATCCAGATTCGTTCGCCTGAGAAAAATTCCCAACCATTGCTGACGTTGAAAATAACGCCATTGTCGCCACCGAAGTTGCTGATTTGGAGCGCGGGCAAGGCAACATTAACCGAGATGGTTACTACTTGCTGGTCTTGCGTATCGGTGTCGACAAATGTCACGTTTGCGGTATGGATACCGGGAGTGAGTTCGGAGCCATTGCATGAAATACCGATATTGGCTGGACCCATGCCGCTCGACTGGCTTAGGGTCAGCCAGCTTTGCGATGAATGCGCCCGCCATGGCGCGTTATCGCCCGCAATGGCAAGCCTTTCGCCTGCCAGCGAATAAGAGCTGCCGAAAGTTACGCTCAAATCCAGACTGTTGAGGGAGACAGCGAGCCTGTTCCACCTGTTTTTGTCTAGAGGAAAGGCGTCCAGGTTGTCGCTATAGTTGTCGTTGTCGTCATCAGTATCCGCATTATTGCCGATGCCGTCCGCATCCGTATCCACGCTTTCTGATGGGTCCTTAGGAAACTTGTCCTGTGGGTCATCGACGCCATCGCCATCGCTATCTGATGGTGTAACCGTAGCCGGGGGACTGTCCTTGCTGCCGCCACCACCGCCGCCTCCTCCACCGCAGGCGGTCAGGGTGAACAGAAAACAGAACAGAACTGATAAACGTAATGCAAGGATAATGGTCTTCATAGCAGGACAAAACTCCGTGTCTGAATGAAAAGAACAGCAACGTAAACGGCAACAACAAACGGGTAGGGCATCGGGCAAAAATAAATGACAGGAGCACGACGATTCCGACGAGGGAGCGTCATTCGAAAATGACGACCCTGCCGGCTAGGTCATTGCCACCAGGCACATTTAGGAACAGAGGTTGTTGCGATCAAAACAGGCAGGCAGTCGCCTGCACCCTGCTTTCCAGTAACGCCCGGCGCGATAAGAAGGCGCCGCGGACGTTACCAGCCCCAATTACATTTTTTCGGGCGCACTTACGCCCAATAACGACAAACCATTCGCGACGATATTCTTCACCGCGATCGCCAGCGTCAACCGTCCATTGCGGACATTGGCGTCGTCCACCAGCACCTTGTTGCCGTTGTACCAGGCATGAAATTCCTGCGCCAGTTCCCGCAGCACATGGGTGAGTTGATGCGGTGCCCGATTGCGCGCAGCACCGGCCACGGCGTCGGGCCAGGCGGCGATGCGTTTCACCAGGTCTTCCACCGCGGGTTCCGGCAAGTCGCCTAGCGCAGCCAAGCCTTGCTCCTGATCGTAACTCAGGCCTCGTTCCCCCAATTCCCGCAGCATGCTGCACACACGCGCATGCGCGTATTGCAGGTAGTACACCGGGTTTTCGGACGATTGCGAGCGCGCCAGATCGATATCAAATTCCAGATGCTGATCCGGCGAACGGGTCAGGTAGAAGAAGCGGGTGGCGTCGTTGCCAGCTTCCTCAATCAGTTGCGCCAGCGTGACGAAATTACCCGAACGCTTGCCCATCCGGCCGGAGGACAGCGTGACGAACTGGATCAGCGCCACATGGAATTGATCGCCTTTGCCGGTGAGCGCTTCGATCGACGCACGCACCCGTGCGATATAACCATGGTGATCAGCGCCCCACACATCGATCAGCGTGTCGAAATTGCGTTCCAGCTTATTCAGGTGATAAGCCACGTCGGCGGCGAAGTAGGTGTGAATGCCGTTGTCGCGGATCAGTACGCGGTCTTTTTCGTCGCCCAGTTGCGAAGTGGCCAGCCACAGCGCGCCGTCTTTTTCATACACATGGCCACGCTGTTTCAGCAGATCCATGGCGTGAGCGATGGCGCCGCTATCCAGCAGCGAGCGTTCGGAAAACCACTGATCGAATTCCACGTTGAAGGCTTGCAGCGTGTTGCGGATGGCGTCCATCTGCATATCCAGCGCGAAATCCTGCACGGCACGGTAGTCAGTATCCAGCAGGGTGCGCACGCGGTCGATCAGGGCGTCCAGATGCTGTTCTTTTTTCTTCTTGATCTCTTCGCGAGTTGTCGCCGTGTCGCTTTCCAGCGGGTCCGCTGGATCTTCTGGCAGGCCCTGCAGCACTTCTGAATACAGCCGCACGTACTGTTCACCTGCCTTGGCCTTCAATGCTTCAGCGCAGACTTTCACATAGTCTGCGGGGTAAGCGCGGGACGGAATTTTCACGCTCTGCCCGCAGGCTTCCAGATAACGCAGGAATACGGACACTGCCAGCACGTCGGCCTGACGGCCCGCATCATTGATGTAGTACTCGCGGTGAATCTTGTAACCCGTGGCGGTCAGCAGATTGCCCAGGGCCGAACCATAAGCCGCGCCACGACCATGCCCCACATGCAGCGGACCGGTCGGGTTGGCGGAAACGAATTCCAGCAATACTTTCTCGCCATTGCCCACATTGGGGGACGAGAAGGCAGCGACGTCTTCCAACACCTGGCGCACGACCGCAAAGCGGCTGTCGGCGGACATGAAGAAGTTGATGAAGCCGGGGCCAGCGATCTCCACCTTGGTGATGGCGGTGTTGGCGGGCAGGGCGGCCACGATCTTGTCAGCCAGGTCGCGGGGCTTCAGGCCAGCGGCCTTGGACAGGGTCAGCGCCAGGTTGGTGGCAAAGTCGCCGTGGGTTTTGTCTTTGGTTCGGTCGACCTGGATGCGGCGCGGGGCGTCGGCCGGCACGGTGCCTTGGGCGACGAGGGTATCGAAAGTGGTGTCCAGCAGGGCTTCCAGGGTCTGTTTCATGGGGTGCGCGATCGGATCAGTTGAAGGTCGGGTGGCCAGAAATCAAAGGGTTCAGGCGGGATCTGGCCGCAAAGAGCCGGGTATTATGGCGGTTAAGGGGGGTTAACGCCAGACAAGCAAATTGGTTGCAAATTGTTCGGTTCGTTTGCATCCGGTAAAGAATGGTTATGAGTCGTTGCCGGCGCTGGCCAATGGTGACCCTGCGCCTAGAATGAGTCATATAACCTAATAAAAATAATAACCGGATCCGTTCGATGTTGTCCGCTCTCCGAACTTTCCTGACTCTGGCTACTCCCGCACAGCGTTGTTTGCTGGCGATTTTTCTGAATATCCCCTTCCTATTGGCGTTCATGGCGGCCCAGAGCGCGGGCTTTTTCCTGGCGGAATGGCGTACGTACATGAACCCGCCCTGGATTCTGGTAGGTAACTGGATCCTGGGATCGGTCATCACGTTGGAGCTGGTGGTAGTGGCCTGGTTGTGGCCCCGCCGCTTCGACCGCCGTCCGCTGCCGGGCATGTATATCCTGGTAGCCTGCCTGTCGACGGTTGGCTTTTCGTTCGAGGCCTTCCTGGGCGGCAATCTCACTTTCCCCACCAGCCTGGTGATCATCGGCCTGATCCCCTGCGGATCGCTGATACTGGATCGGCGGGCGGCTGCTGTGGGTCTGGGGCTGGGGGTGTTATTCATCTGGATAAATGATCTGGCGATCTTTACCGGCATGATTCATTACGCGCCGGGTTTTGGACCCGGGGCGTTCGTGAACAATGAGCAGGTGTTCATGCCGGAGTTGTTTCGCTCCGGCGTGTTGTACGTCAGCATTTGCGCATACGGCCTGCTGATCTGGGTGCTGTTCAGCCACTCCGATCACTACCGCCAGACGCTGACCTTGCTGTCGAACCAGGACATGCTCACCGGCCTGGCCAATCGGCGCCGTTTCATGGAGCGGCTGCAACAGGAGTGCGACCGCCTGGCGCGCATTCATGCGCCGCTGTGTCTGGTGATGATCGACGCTGACCACTTCAAAAAAATCAACGACACGCACGGCCATCCTGTAGGTGATGCCGTGCTGAAAACATTGTCGCATCTGCTCACGCAGCACATGCGTGTGCCTGCCGATCTGCCGGCGCGTGTTGGTGGTGAGGAGTTTGCGATCCTGTTACCCGACACGCGATTGGAAGGTGCGGTGGCCGTGTGCGAGCGCATTGCCGCCAGTTTGCGTCGCACGCCGCTGGAAGGTAGCAATGGGCCGTTTTATATGACGTTGAGCATGGGTGTGGTGGAAAGCTGGCAGTTAGACCCCGAACAGATGCTGCATTACGCCGACGCCAACCTGTATCTGGCCAAAGGCCAGGGACGCAACCGCATCGTTGCATCCCGGATTCGAGAGGAGGCTGCTGATGAGCGGGTTGATACTCTGGCTTGAAGACAAGTTCCGGCAACAGCAGGATTCCACCGGCTGTCTGGTGATGGCGACGCTGCCATTCCCGCTGTTTCTGCTGTTCCTGGTGATGCCCTGGATTGCTCAGACGGATCCTGCGTGGCACAACATCTACAATCATGATCTGCTGTCGTTTGTTCAAATCATGCTGGGATTGGTGTTGGCCGGCCAGCTGGTGGTGGCGGCTATCGCTTGGCAGCAGCGTCACGATGGCCGCGATCTGCCGCAACTGTCACTGTTCGCGGTGGTTACTGTATTTGCCGGCGTGATTACATTGAGTATGGGTTACGGCTACAAGGATTCACCGCTGATGCTGTTGTGCCTGGGCATGGTGATTCTGGTGAGAACCCTGTTCAAGCCCGCAGTCTATAAAGCGGTGTTCGTGGGCATGGGAATGCTGTTCGTGTGCAGCGAAATCGCGTTCTGGACCAAGGCTTTTCCCTACGCGCCATTGCTGCAGACGCCGATTTTCGTGGGTGAACAGCTCACGCCCTGGTGGGCATTCTGGTTGCGTGTGGTGTATAGCATGATCGCTATTCCCATGGTGGCGCTGTTCTTTCTGTTCGCACATCTCATGGAGCGGGAAAAACAGATGCTGGAACAACTGGTGCGCACGGATTCCCTCACCGGTCTGGCCAACCGGCGCGAGTTCATGCAGCGTTTCGAGATGGAATTGCATCGCCATGAGCGCAAGGGTAAACCGCTCAGTCTACTGCTGATGGATGTGGATCATTTCAAACGCATTAACGACAGTCACGGCCACCCCGCCGGCGACCGAGTGCTGGAAGGATTGGGAGCGCTGTTGCAGAGCAGTCTGCGCCGCAATGTGGACCTGGCGGCCCGTTTCGGTGGTGAGGAGTTCGTGGTGTTATTGCCGGAAACCGCGTTGGCCCAAGCCCGCGCAGTGGCAGAGAACCTGTTGCGCCGGTTGGAGGCGGAGGGTTTTTATTCGGCCCAGGGCCCTTTCCAGGTCACCATGAGTTGTGGCGTTGTACAAGTCAGTGGCACCGACGACGAACTGGCTCTGCGGGTAGCAGACGAAAATCTGTACGCTGCCAAACAGGCCGGTCGCAATCGCGTGGTGGCGTCGATGGCGGCTCAGAAGCGTGAGTTGGAGGCGGTTTGCTGACTGGCGTCCGTTAACAGTCTTCAGCTAAGGCCTTCAATTAGAGGGCCCCAACTAAGGTCCTTTGCTAACGCTCCCGATGCCACAAATACGGCTTTCAGGTCCGTACTCTTACCGTTATTCCCCTGTACTCCTTCGCCTATTCATTAGTTCCGCTATCCAAAGGTTCCCTCTGCCCAGTTTCGGCCCATAATGAAAGGCTGTGATAGGGCTGCATTGATAGAGCTGGAATTCAAACAGGCGCGGCAGGGAGGTTGGATGTCGCTGCGCAATGGCAGGGTGGCGCGGATGGCGGAACAGGCGGTCGGACAATTCATTCCCCGGGAACAACTGGAACAGCGGCTGGCGGCATTGGCGGCAACCGAGCCTAACGCATTGCCGGTTTTTGCTGCGCGGTGCGTGCTGCGGGCGTTTCCTGTGTTGGCGCTGGGTGGCGATTTTAATTTTTGGCCGGAAGACGAACGCACACTCAATTTGCTGCGAGTGTGGCGCGCGTTGTTGTCGGTCTGGACGGGCAATACGGTTTCCGGCGACCTGGTGAATGATGTTCTGACGGTGGTCGAGCGCACAAAAGGCGCGTTGGCCGGCGGCGACGATTCCACGTTGCAGGGCGAGGTGTTGCGTTGGTCGATGCTGGTAACAGCAGTGGAGCAGGCAGCGCGTATTGGGTCTGATGTTTCCATTTCCGAGCAGGTCGTGCTTGCCAGCACAGCGGCGGAATACTCTCACCATTTTCTGTTTCATGTCGGCCAACAAAATGCAGTGACGGTCACCTGGCAGGATGTGGAACTGTGCGAATCGGGTGGCAGTGAGCGGTTACGGCTATCGCCGTTGTGGTTGAACGTTACGCCATCACCCCGTCTTCATGAAATCGTATTTGAACACCTGCCCCGAGCGTTGCAGGAACTAGCCAATTTCGAGCAATCCCGTGATTCCCGCGTGGCGGGATTGCTGGAACGTATTTGGACGATTTACCGAAAGTTGTTTGAGCGTGGTATTCCAGCAAGCGAAGTGCAGGAAGATCTGCCGGCACTGGCGCAGTATTTTTTGAATCGCGTATCACCTGCCGGTCCCGCTCCAATTCAGCCACCACCAGCGGCAAACGTATCCGAAAATGTGCACGAACCCTGGGATGAAACCCAGGTGGTTAAAGCCATTACCGATCTGGAAAGCTCTTCCGCGCCCAATCCTGCCGAAGAAACGCAGTTTCAGGAATTTCGTTTTACAAAATCAGAAGTTGATCCCCTGCTGCTGCGGGAGCTGTCCTATCGTCCTTCGGATCGTCACAGCATCGAACAGATCAGCGAAGTGGATCACCTCAACCGCGGCAAATTGGTGAATGCGCTTGCCACCGTGCTGGCCGCTCCTGGCAATGACAGCCACCAGACGATTGGTTTGTTGGGGGACTGGGGCGTAGGCAAATCCACGCTGGTGCATCTACTGAAAAACGAGTTGATACAGCGGCAGCAACAACAGCCATTTTTATTCGCGGAATTCAATGCGTGGGCTTACGAGCACACCGACAATCTGCAGGCGGGCATCGCGCAGGAAATGCTAAAAGCATTGTCGAGTGATCTGCCGCGCCCGAAACCGGCACGCAATCCCAATGCCGGATTTTTTTCCAGTTTGCGTGATGGCTGGCGTGATAGTCGCGCGCGGCTGGTTTGGTATTCCAAACGTTTTCTGCTCACCTGCCAGTTCGCCATCGCATTGAAGCCGGCGCGTGTTCTCTGGTTGTTGGTGATGCTGCTTATCGCGCTGTCGCCGTTCGCCATCGGCGATGCCAATCAAGTGCTGTCAGCACTGTTTTTTCCAGCCAGCGAGTCCATTGGGTCCGATTTGTCCCTGGGCAAGGAGGTCGCGGCGGCCGTTGGCACCAGTCTGTGGATTCTGGGCTTCATCTACTATTTCGCTACCCGCCTGAAAGATGTGTTGGCCAATCCGCTAGCCAAGGAGTTGCTCACCTATCTGAAATTGCCGGATTTCGGCGAGCACCTGGGCGCGATTCCCGTTATGCGCAAAAACATTGAAACCCTGTGTCGTGTGCGGCTAACCGCGCGGAGCAAGAAGCATAAAGACAAACGCCTGCTGTTCGTGGTGGATGATCTCGACCGCTGCGGCCACGAGGGGATCGTCAAAGTGTTGGAAGCTGTGCGGCTGGTGCTGGATCTGAAACGGGTGACGGTCATCATCGCGGTGGATCAACGCATTGCGCTGGCCGCGTTAGCTTTGCATTACAAGGAATTGGCGGAGCATCATCAGTTGCAGAATCCCCGCGCCATTGCCCGCGATTATCTGGCCAAAGTGTTGCACTTGCCGATTCTGCTGAGCCCGCCGGACGATGATTCCATTGCAGGGTATTTGAATTATATCTGGCAAGAACAGGCGGGGCCCGATGCGGACAAGGCGTTCGTGAAAGTGCCACCGATCCCCTCTGGAACCGGGCAAGTTGCGGGTGAGCCAAATGGCCCCTCGGATTCGTTCGAGTCCGCTTTAGCAGGCGAAGCCAGCAACAATCCTGCGTCGAGCAATGTGGTCCCCTTACGTCCGGTGCCCAATGCTGCGCCTGTTAATCCCGGCAACGTTACAAAACCGACGTCCAAGACTGACGAGGCTGCTGCTGCGGAACCAACAACCCCAAAAAAACCGGAGCCTCTGCAGGTTCCCGGCCTAAGCACGCCACAGAAACAGGCGTTCCTGCATTGGGTAAAACACTTCCGTCTGATCAATCCGCGCCAGCTCAAGCGCCTGCACAATAGCTACAACCTGCTGCGGCACTATTACGGGGAAGACAATACCAGTGAAGCGTCTACCACGCCTGCCGCGACGCAGACGCTGCATTTTCCATTAATGGTAACGCTGTTCGCGTTGGAATCACTGAACAGCCTCGACGATCCACCGCTGCGCTCACAACTGAAAGCCCGTTTGCGCGGACACAAAACGGCGGTGGTTCAGGACGGGGATGCTACGAACGCCAACGCATTGCCCTTCGATGCGACGGTGGTGGCGCTCGTAAACCGGCGTATGCCGGAAAAGAATTTACATTTGGTCGACGCTGTGGAGCCGTTCGTGCTGCCGGCGATCGAGCAGGAAGCGTTGCAATCGCCAGCAGCCGAAAAAAATGGGTAGCTACTATTTCAAGCCAGCGAACGCTGCAGCGGTGCCGCCGACGCTGCTCCCTGACCTGCACCGGCTTGATCACGCAAGTTCAGGAATGGTTTTTCGATCAACAGCCAACACAAAATGCCGATCAGCGCAGTAATCGCCAGCGATAACACTGCAGTAATACCCAGCGCTGCCACGGTGCGAACGGTTGCATCCAGTTCCGGCATGTTTTTCAAAATGCGATTAATAGGAAACGTTACTCCCAGAATCACCAATACATGCACCAGGTACATGGAGTAGGTGAGCTGACTGAAAGGCTGCCACAACCGCAGCGACAGAAAACGGATCAGCCAATTCTTCGGTGATTGATTCAGAAATGCATCCAGCATCAGCCAGGCGATACCGCCAGCAAACAGAGTGTGGTGCACGACTACATACGTGCGGAATTGCCAGGACCCGCCAGCAAAGATCTGGTTGCTCACCGGCAACTGCAGAAACACCAGCACCATTGCAGCTGCCACCAGATTCAGCGCAATACGAATGCTGTTGTTTTCGCGTAGCCAGGCGCCCAGCGTCTCGCGATAGGAACAATAAGCGCAAGCCGCCATCGTGCCGCACACAAAAGGACCGTAACGTGTGATCAGGTTGTCGTAGATGTGCTCGTAATAACTCAGGCAGAGAGGCTTCTCCGTGATCAGCGTACGGTAGTCAGCACTCCACAGATCCGGCATGAGCAGAAACGCCACCAGGCGAATCAGAAATGACAGCACCAGCAGTCCACCCATCACGCGCATGAAGGGACGTCCCGGCAGACGGGCGATACCAATCAGAATCAATGGCAGCAACAGATAAAATTGTTCCTCCACTGCCAGTGACCAGGTCCACTGCAGCGGCATTGCTTCCGCTTCAAGAAAATTATTGACGTAGAACAGATTGGCCCAGACCTGTTCATGATTGCGCGCACCCGACAGCCAATACACACCCAGTACCAGTGCATACACCGGCGTCAGCCGCAGATAACGGCGGAAATAAAAACGTCCCAATTGAATCGAGCCCGTACGCGACACTTCGCGGAACAGGATCAGCCCGATCAGAAAACCGCTGAGTACGAAAAACAGATCCACCGCTTTGTCGGCGTTGAAAATCCACCACAGCCAGGCGGGCGCATCTTCAGCCAGTTTGAATACCGCTTCCTTGCCGGCCACCGCGCCATACACATAACAGGTATGAAAAATCAGAATCCAGATAAAGCTCAGACTGCGCAGGCCGTTGATCAGGTCAAACGTGTCATCACGGCGAGAGAACAGCGCAGACAGATTTTTCCCAGGAGACCAGGCCGCAGCAAAGCCCGGGCTCGTGCGCACGGGCAAAACGGCGCTCATATGCGTTCCTTTCTTGTTATGAATGTGTTGGATGTCATGCAGAGGATTCTAGGAAGGTGGACTGGTACAACCAATTGCAGCAGGCGACAACTTTATGTCCCGAGGCTGCCACAATCGGCCAATCGTTAAGTAAGTCTAGTCCAAAGTGACCGGATCGACGTCGAGACTCCAGCGCAACTGATGGCCGGCGGTGGATTCCAGTTGTTGTGTCAACGGCTTAAGCAAACCATGCAGGGCTGTACGTTGATCGGCGCGCAGTAGCAATTGAAAGCGAAAACGACGGGCTTTCTTCGGTAGCAGCGCAGGTGCGGGTCCCCAGATTTCCACCTGGGCGGCTTGCGCCTGCGGTTGCAGCCATAGGCTAACCTGTTGCAGAAAGTGGGTGGCCTGACGAGGGTCGGCGCTCTCCGCCCGTAACAGCGCCAGATAGCCGAATGGCGGCATCCCCATCAGACGACGCTCACTCAACAGTTCCGTGGCGAAGCGACCGTAACCGTCCGCCAACAAGGTTTGCAGCAGGGGATGGCTCGGCTGGTGCGTCTGCAGCAACACCATTCCACGATCATCGCCACGTCCGGAACGCCCAGCTACTTGCATCAATAACTGCGCTGTTTGTTCGGTCGCACGAAAGTCCGCTGCGAACAGACCGGCATCCATGTCGCAAATCGCCACCAAGGTCACGCGCGGAAAATGATGTCCCTTCGCCAACATTTGAGTGCCGACCAAAATGCAGGGCTGACCCTGACGGATGCGCTCCAGATGCTGTGCCATCGCCTGTTTGCGCTGAGTAGTATCGCGGTCGATGCGAATCACGGGAAATTTCGGGAAGAGGGCGATCAAGTTATCTTCCAATCGTTCCGTCCCCAATCCGATGGGACGCAGATCCGTGCTCTTGCAGTGGTCGCAGTGACGGGGAATGCGTTCCTGATGATTGCAGTGATGACAATGCAGGTGAGCGGGATGCGCGTGGCATGTCATGCGGTGGTCGCAGTGCGGGCACTCTTTGAACCAGCCGCAGTCGTGACACATCAGCACCGGTGCATAACCGCGCCGATTGATAAACACCAGCACCTGTTGCCCGGCCTGCAGCGTGTGTTGCATTGCTTCCAGCATTTCCGGCGCCATGCCGTGTTGCAGCGGTTTTTGCCGTATATCCAGCACGCGGAAGCGGGGCGGCTGTGCGTTGCCGGCCCGTTGCGTCAGCGTCAGATGCACATAACGTCCGCTGCGGGCGTTATGCAGGGATTCCAGGCTGGGGGTGGCGCTGCCCAGTAGCACGGGAATATTTTCGATTTTCCCGCGCATGATCGCCAGGTCGCGAGCGTTATAGCGGAAGCCGTCCTGTTGTTTGTACGACAGATCGTGTTCTTCATCGACGATAATCAATCCCGGTTTTTCCAGCGGCGCGAACAGGGCCGACCGGGTACCGATCACAATCGCCGCCTCGCCGGTGCGAGCCTTGCGCCAACTGGTAAGCCGTTCACGATCGGTCAGGTTGGAATGAAAGCTGGCCACCGGCACGGCAAAACGCTGTTGAAAGCGGTGCAATGTTTGTGGCGTCAGGCCGATCTCCGGCACCAGCACCAGCGCCTGACGACCTTGCTGCAGGCAGCGGGTAATCGCTTGCAAATAGATTTCCGTTTTGCCGCTGCCGGTAACACCTTCCAATAAAAACGTGCGGAAGTCGTTGGTGGTATCGAGCTGTGCTAACGCCTGTTGCTGCTCTTCATTCAGCGTGAGAGGGCTTTCCGCCAGAATCCGGTCCTGCTGCCAATGAGCGCGTGCGTTGCCATCTTCGTGTTGCTCCACCAGACCTTTGTCCGCCAGTGTTCGCAACACCACCGGCTGGACGCCGAGGCCTGACAATAGTGGCTGATGCAGCCCGTCCGGATGTTCCCGCAGCAGGCGGATCGCATCCTGCTGGCGTTTGGCGCGGCCCAGTTGCTCCAATCCGATCAGGCGGCCCTTCTGGGTCAGTTGCCAGCGCCAGGTGCGCTCATCCCAGCTTTCCGGGCTATTGCGCAGTTGATTGGGCAGGGCGGTGGCCAGCACATCGCCGGCGGCATGTTGGTAGTACTCTGTTGCCCACTGACACAGTCGCAGGATGGGGGGTGTCAGTGCCGGTTCGTCATCCAGCAGGGTGGTGAGCGTCTTCAGCTTGTCATCGCCATAAGACGAATGAGGAATTACACCCGCTACCACACCGATCAGCTGCTTTTTACCGAACGGCACTTGCACCCGCCGGCCCGGTTGCAGGGCGGTCACAGGCAGATTCGCTGGCGGCAGATAGTCGAACGTGCGCCGCAGTGGCAAGGGCAGCGCCACCTGGACTACGGTGCGGGCCGGAGCGGAATGAGGGACCTGATGCGTCGGCTTCACAGGGGGAAAAATCAATGTAATCCAGGTGGTTGCGCGGCAGTTGTGGACTGCGGAATGAGGGTCACTCTACTGTGTCGGCCGGTAATTTGCCAGACTTCGCCCACCTCTGGTATCATGCGCGGCCTTGTTACACCCCTATGACTATATAAACAACCCTTCATGCGGTGCCCGGCATAGACCAGGTGGCGGCGTGAATCCAAAAGGTGAGACTCCCATGAAAGCAGACATCCATCCGAATTACGGCGACATCACTGCAACCTGCACCTGTGGCAACGTGATCCATACCCGTTCCACTCTGGGCAAAGACATTCACCTTGACGTCTGCTCCGCTTGCCACCCGTTCTACACTGGCCAGCAAAAAGTCGTCGACACCGGCGGCCGTATCGACAAGTTCAAGAAGCGCTTTGGCGCTGTGGCTTCCGTCAAGAAATAATGCGCGCGTCGCTGCGTTGCATCAAAAAGGCTCCTTCGGGGGCCTTTTTTGTGGCCGCCTTTCCGGTGTTGCTGCTCCTGTCTATGGTTGCTTCGGCGACTGTTTCAGCGAAGACGGCAGCGCCGGATTGTGCGCTGGCTGCCTCGGTCAAGGCTGAAAGCGTGCAGGCGGAGAAGGTGCTCGACGGCGACACCCTGGTGTTGGTGGATGGTCGTCACGTGCGCCTGATCGGGGTGAATACACCAGAAGTGGCGCATCCGCCCCGCTCGGAAGAACCGCTGGCAGTGGACGCCCAGCATCAGTTGGAACAATTGGTGCGTAAGAGTCCCCTTTATCTGGAGGTGGGCCAGCAGCCACGGGACCATTACGGTCGCACCCTGGGCCATCTTTACGCAGCCGATGGTCGCAATGTAATTGCCGAGCTATTGCGGCAGGGGCTGGGATTCCAGGTCGCCATTCCGCCTAACCTGGCTCACGCCGAATGCTATGCCGAAGCCCAGACGCAGGCCCGAAGCAGTGGCAGCGGTGTCTGGCGTCACGCCTATTTTCAGCCGCAACCGTCAGATGGGGCTGGGCTGAAAGGCGGCTATCAGCGCCTCCAGGGTAAGGTGTCCAAAGTCACGTTGACCCAAAAGGTGATCTGGGTTGATCTGGTTGGTAACGTCAGCCTCAAGCTGGACCGTCGTAACGCCACGTATCTGGAGGGCGATACTCTGGATCGTATCGTAGCCCAGTCCCGCGCCCGGCCCGGCAGTGGTGATCTGAGGTTGGAAGTCCGGGGTTGGCTGATCGATCGCAATCGCTGGGGCGGCCAGATGCGGCGCCAGATTGAGTCGGGTCAGCGCAAGCGTTTCCTGGTCAACGTTTCGCACCATAGCCAGTGGGAAATTCTGCCGGACAAGACCCCTTCCCATTGATACACCGATGCTTACATTGATTATCAGGCGCCATCGTCCAGGTCGCTAAACTTATATTGAGCCCCCAGGGTGATTTCGCTATCCTACGACACCCCCATTTTCCGAGCGGGCCAGGCTGGATGAACCCAATCCAGGTGCGGCCCGTCCGATGCGTCAGCAGTACCACCCCGCTGACGGTCACAACCAGGCTTAGCAAGCGCAACCAGAAACCGTATTTAGCAAGCAGACCAGCAGAGCATGCCCCTGTAGGGAATCCGTAATTTATGTCGTCCGATCTGAAGAAAGCCGCGCTCGAATATCATGCATTGCCCCGTCCAGGCAAAATCAGCGTCGAGCTCACCAAGCCCACCGAAACCGCCCGCGACCTGTCCCTGGCCTACAGCCCGGGAGTGGCGGAGCCCGTGCGGGAAATCGCCAAGGATCCGGAAGCCGCGTATAAGTACACCAACAAGGGAAATCTGGTGGCAGTGATCAGCGACGGCACTGCGATTCTGGGCCTCGGCGATCTGGGCTGCCTGGCCAGCAAGCCGGTTATGGAAGGTAAGGGTGTACTGTTCAAACGCTTCGCCGGCGTCGATGTGTTCGACATCGAGGTGGACGCGGAAAATACCCAAGCGTTCATCGATACCGTCAAGCGCATTTCCCCAACATTTGGCGGCATCAATCTGGAAGACATCAAGGCGCCCGAGTGCTTTGAAATCGAGCGCGTGCTGATCGAGCAGTGCAACATCCCCATCTTCCATGATGACCAGCACGGCACCGCCATTATCGCCGCGGCAGCCCTGATCAATGCGCTGGAACTGCAGCACAAGAAAATCGAGGACATTTCCATCGTTTGTATCGGTGCAGGGGCGGCTGGTGTTGCCTCCCTGCGTCTGCTGGTGGAAATGGGTGCGAAGAAAACCAACATGTATGTGCTGGATCGCAACGGTGTGATCCACTCTGGTCGCAGCGACCTGAACCAGTACAAGGCTGCCTTCGCTCACGAGACTGACAAACGTACTTTGGAAGACGCCCTGGCCGGCGCCGATGTCTTCATCGGCGTATCCAGCGCGAACCTGCTCACCCCGGATATGCTGCGGCTGATGGCGCCCAATCCCATCGTATTTGCGCTGGCGAACCCGGACCCGGAAATTCGCCCCGAGCTGGCATATGCCACCCGCAACGACGTGATCGTCGCCACCGGTCGCAGCGACTATCCCAATCAGGTGAATAACGTGTTGGGCTTCCCCTATATTTTCCGTGGAGCGCTGGATGTGCGCGCCACTCGCATCACCGAGGAAATGAAAGTGGCGGCGGTGCGGGCCATCAGCAAGCTGGCGAAGGAGCCGGTGCCTGTAGAGGTGGAAGCAGCCTACGAAGGCCAGCATTTGGAATTCGGCCGCGAATACATCATTCCCAAACCGATGGATCCCCGCTTGCTGGGAGCCGTATCGGCCGCGGTGGCGCAGGCAGCGGTGGATTCGGGTGTGGCGACACGGCCTTACCCTGCTCACTATCCGTTGGAAACGCTCAGCGATATCCGTTACTACTGATCACTTCGTTTCATTTAATCGCAGTTTTTCGCGAACAAAAAAGCCGGCTGTCGAAGCCGGCTTTTTATTGGGTACGCGATTTGTTTGGGTGCGCGGTGCGCTTTGCGAGCCTGCATTACCTGAATTAGATCAGAACAACGACTCCGGCATTTCGCCACCGCTGCCACTACCACCGATGGGTTCCGGGCCTTCCGCGCCTTCCACAATAAAGGCAGGCACATCCTCTTCACGGAAATATTCAAATTCGCCATAGGGATTTTCCGGACTCACCCGCAATCCAGTGTCCCGATCGATGCGAACGGTCGCGATTCCATCCGGAATCCTCGGCGATATCTGCGGCATATCCTGCAGAGCCACCCGCATGTAGTCGATCCAGATTGGCAGAGCGGCGGTGCCACCGAATTCGGAGCGACCCAGATTCTGCGGTTGATCGAAGCCAACCCACACCGTCGTCACCACGTTCGGATTGAAGCCGGAGAACCAGGCATCCTTCTGATCATTGGTGGTGCCGGTCTTGCCAGCGATGTCGCTGCGGTTGAGTTCCCGGGCCTTGGTGGCGGTGCCGCGACGGATCACGTCCTGCAACATGCTGTAGAGCTGGAATTGGGCGCGCGCATCTGCAACTCGCGGGGCGATGGGGTGGTTTACTTCGGAAGCGGTGTCGCTTGAAGCTGTGCCAGTTGTTGCGACCGCTTCGTCTTCAGTGGGCAGCGCAGCGTCTTCATCCGTCAATGCGGCAGAGGCAATGCCTTCACGCTTGGCCATGCATTCCGTGTCGCACACGGTGGTGGGGTTTGCCTCAAATATCAGTTTGCCTTCGGCATCTTCAATGCGCTGGATAAACCAGGCATCCACTTTATAACCGCCATTGGCGAGAGCGGTGTAACCGGTAGCGATTTCCAATGGCGTCAGCGACGCGGTGCCCAGCGCCATCGACAGGTTGTACGGCAGCTTGTCGCGGCTGATGCCAAAGCGGGTGATGTAATCGATGGTGGGCCCAACTCCCAGGGATTGCAGCAACCGGATCGATACCAGGTTGCGGGACTTGTACAGCGCTTCCCGCATACGGATGGGCCCCAGGAACTTGCCTTCGGAGTTTTCCGGCCGCCAGGCGGTTTCCATTCCGGCTTCCTGGAACACGATAGGAGCATCGTTGACGAAGGTCGCCGGTGTCATGCCCTGTTCGAGCGCGTAACAATAGATGAAGGGCTTGAAGCTGGAACCCGCTTGGCGGCCTGCCTGTACTGCGCGGTTGAACTTACTGCTCTGAAAGTCGAAGCCGCCGACCAGCGCTTTGAGGGCGCCATCATTGGCATCCAGTGATACCAGTGCAGATTGGGCCGCCGGTACCTGGGATAGCAGCCAATGCTCCCCATCTGCCAGCACGCGGACAATATTGCCCGGCTTCACCACGTCTGCGGGCGATTGGGGAGCGGGCCCCCGATTGTTGGTATCGATGAATGGGCGAGCCCATTGCATGGACTCCCAGCCGATTTCGATGCGATCGCCGGATTTGAGCAGGGCGGTGGCTTTGTCGCTGCTGACCGCTACTATCACCGCCGGCAGCAATGGACCCACCAATCGATACGCCTGCAGCCGCTCGAGTAACTCGCTGTCCTCCGTGGCGCCGGGAGTAAAGGGCAGGGTGGCCTCCGGTCCGCGATAACCATGGCGCTTGTCATAGGCGATCAAGCCTTTGTGCACCGCGTGGTTGGCTGCTTGCTGCAGGTCTGCCTTCAGGGTTGTGAAAACCCGAAACCCGTCGGTATCAGCGAGCTCGCCAAAGCGCTCCACCATGTCACGACGCACCATCTCGGCAAAATAGGGCGCGTCCACTTCCACCGGGATACCGAACAGCTGCGCGGTATTGGGTTCCTTCAGGGCGGCGTTGAGCTGGGTCTCGCTGATGTGTCCCAGTTCAAACATGCGATGCAGAATCCAGTTGCGACGCTCAAGCGCCCGCGATGGATTGGTAATGGGGTTGAAGGCAGAGGGCGCTTTCGGCAGGCCGGCGATCATCGCCAGTTGCGCCAACGCCAGGTCCTTCACCTGTTTGCCGTAATACACCTGGGCCGCCGCATGCAAACCGTAGGCGCGATGCCCGAGATAGATCTTGTTGATGTACAGCTTCAGGATCTGTTCTTTGCTGAGCCTGCGTTCCATTTCCAAGGCCAGCAATATCTCATTGAATTTGCGGAGGAATGTTTTTTCACTGCTGAGGAAGTAGTTCTTGGCCACCTGCATGGTGATGGTGCTGCCGCCGCTCTGGATCGAGCCGGTGGACACCAATTCCAGGACAGCCCGCGTCAATCCTTTCACATCCACGCCGTGGTGATCGAAGTAACGAGCGTCCTCTGCCGCCAGAATTGCATGGATGAAGTCGCGCGGAATTTCGCTGTATTCCATAGGTGTGCGCTTCTTCTCACCGAACTCCGCAATCAGCTTCCGCTCACTGGAATAAATCCGCAAAGGGGTCTGTAATGGTATTTGCAGGATACTTTCCACCGCCGGCAATTTGGGTCCGAGGTATAACAGAATACCCGCGAAAACGAGCGTGGCGCCGCTACCGGCAAGCAGTATCAGCCAGAGCGACAGGCGCAGAATCGGGTGAGATTTGAGCATCAGATTGGTTGAAAAATCATCCAGAGTGGAGTCAGGAAAATGGTAAAAAATTGTCCATACTGTGAATTATACGACGATATTGGAGTGCCTTCTAATTGCGCGTTCCAATATTGTGGTATTTAATGTAAACAGTCAGATTCTTTTTGTAAGTGTGCATCAGCGCACAAAAATCAGAACTAAAACAGGATAGCAAAGATATGCTGCCCTTCCTCGGCAAGAAGGCTTCCACCGCCAAATTGGGTATCGACATCAGCTCGACGTCGGTGAAATTGCTGGAGCTCAGTCGCAGCGGCAACCGCTACAAGGTTGAAGCTTATTCGGTCGAGCCCCTGCCGCCGAACGCTGTAGTGGAAAAGAACATCAACGATGTGGAAGGTGTGGGCGAGGCCATTGCCCGGGTCGTTGCGCGCTCTAAGAGCGGCGTGAAAAACGCAGCGGTCGCGGTCGCGGGTTCCTCGGTGATTACCAAGGTCATTGAGATGGATGGCGCTCTCTCGGAAGACGAGATGGAGAGCCAGATCAAAGTTGAGGCGGACCAGTACATTCCCTATCCGCTGGATGAAGTCGCAATTGATTTTGAAGTGCAAGGCGCGGTGGACGGAGCTCCCGATCGGGTTGAGGTTCTGCTGGCGGCTTGCCGCAATGAGAACGTCGAGCTGCGGCAGGATGTTCTCCAGATCGCCGGCATCAATGCCAAGGTGGTGGATGTAGAAGCCTACGCCATGGAGCGGGCGTTTGGTCTGGTCGCGGATCAGATCGATGGTGGTGAGGAGCAGACCGTTGCGATTGTCGATATCGGCTCCACCATGACTACGCTCAGCGTGCTCCACGATGGCAAAACCATTTACACCCGGGAACAGTTGTTCGGTGGCAAGCAGCTAACCGAAGAGATTCAGCGTCGCTATGGTCTCTCTTTCGAAGAGGCTGGGCTGGCGAAAAAGCAGGGCGGTCTACCGGATGATTATGAGTCCGAAGTGCTGGAGCCGTTCAAGGAAGCGGTGGTGCAGCAGGTAACGCGCTCGCTGCAATTTTTCTTCTCCTCCAGCCAGTACAACGACGTCGACCATATTCTGTTAGCCGGCGGCACTGCATCGATTCCCGGCTTGGCCGAATTGGTGCAGGACAAGGTGGGCACCACTACCTCGATTGCCAACCCATTTGTTGATATGGCGCTTTCCTCCAAGGTCAACGCATCACTGCTCAGCGCGGACGCTCCGTCATTGATGATCGCTTGCGGTCTCGCGTTAAGGAGTTTCGACTAATGACAAAAATTAACCTTTTACCTTGGCGCGAGGAACGGCGGCAGGAGCTTAAACGTCAGTTTTTCATGATCCTGGCGGGCATGGTGCTGGTGGGTGGCGGTTTGGTATATCTGATGGATATGAATGTTAAAGCGCAGATTGAGAATCAAACCCGCCGCAATGATTTTGTTACTCAGGAAACCCGCAAGCTGGATGCTCAGATCAAGGAAATCAGCGAGCTGAAGAAGCAGCGTGAGTCGTTGATCGAACGCATGAAAGTTATCCAGGACCTGCAGGGCAATCGGCCGGTGATTGTGCAGATATTTGATGAGATGGTGCGTACTGTTCCCGATGGCGTTTTCTATGAGAAGGTCAAATCAACGGGTGACAGCATCAGCGTAACGGGCATCGCTGAAAGCAATAACAGAGTGTCGAATCTAATGCGCAACTTGGATGCGTCACCGCTACTGGAAAAGCCTAGTTTGTCCAAGGTTAAGTCTACAGAGGGAGAGAAGGATCAGGCAGCCAACGAGTTCGACCTGACCGTTCAGCGTCAGAAGCCCGACGAAGAGAAGGATAGCTGATCATGGATGCTAAAGAGTTCTTCAATTCGCTTAATAATCTCGACCCCAACAATATTGGCGCCTGGCCGGTGCCGGTAAAAATTTTCATCTGGCTATTTGCTTGTGGAGTGGCCGGTTTTCTGGTGTTTCATTTGATGCTCTCGGACTCTATGGCGCAGCTTGATCAAGTCAAGAGCCAGGAAGACAGCTTGATGAAAACATACGAATCCAAGGCCTTTCAAGCAGCCAACCTTGATGCTTACAAAGAACAGATGAAAGAAATGGAAGCTACCTTCGGCGTGCTGTTGCGTCAGCTGCCAAAGGACGCCGAAGTACCCGGATTGTTAGAGGACATCAGCCATACTGGACTGTCGGCAGGATTAGCGTTTAACAGTATTAGCTTGGCGGCGGAAGTTTCCAAAGAGTTTTATGTGGAGTTGCCAATCGATATTGAGGTGAAGGGTGGCTTCCATTCTTTCGGGGCTTTCATCAGCGGTGTCGCGGCGTTGCCGCGTATCGTGACCTTGCATGACTTTGAAATTGCGCCCAGCAGCGATCAGTCTCACGAGCTGACCATGAAGATCCGGGCCAAGACTTATCGCTATAAGGAAAACTGAGCATGAGAAGCGTAAGTTTTGTGATGCTTTGTGCCCTGTTTTTATCTCTGACTGGTTGCGGTGGTAGCGGTCAGTTTGACGATCTCCAGGGTCGTATGGATGAGATTAAGAATAAGCCCAAAGGCCGGATCGAGCCTCCGCCGGAGTTCAAAGTGTACAAAGCTTTCTCTTACAGTGCTGCTGCCATGCGTAGCCCCTTTGAGCGGCCAGTAGATGTAGAGTTGGCTCCCGTTGCTCAGCAGCGAAGCAATGTTAAGCCGGATCTGAACCGACCCAAGGAAGTACTGGAGCAATTCGGCATCGATTCTCTGGTAATGGTAGGAACGCTGGCCAATCCCGGCGGCCCGTTGTTTGCGCTTGTGCGTGATCCGGATCAAGGGTTGCATCGTATCCGGCCTGGCAACTATATGGGCCGCAATTTCGGCAAAGTACAGACGGTGACCCAAAGCAAGGTCGATGTGGTCGAGATTGTGTCCGACGGTCAGGATGGTTGGATCGAGCGGCCGCGCACGCTAGTACTGCGTGAAGAATGAGGTTGGGAGAAAGCGCATGAAAAGCTTCCTGAAAACAACACAACAAAAGTCAAACGAGCGGGTAACGGCAATGAGATTCAAGCTGTGTCTGGGCCTTCTGGCAACCATGCTGGCATCACATGCGTGGGCACTGAAACTTACAGGCGTAGAATCCTCGGCTCTGCAAGGTGATGCCGTTGAAATCAGGTTGGCTTTTGATTCCCAGCCGCCGGAGCCTACTGGCTACACTACCGATTCTCCTGCTCGCATTGCCCTGGATCTCGAAGGGGTCAGCAATGGCCTTGCTCAGAAATACCATACCATTGGCAATGGCAACGTTCGCAGCTTGACGGTGATGGGTGCTGGCGATCGTACCCGGCTGATCCTCAACCTGGGTTCTTTGGTGGGTTATACAACTTCTGTGTCGGGCAATAATATTGTCTTGCGTGTTGGTGAAGGTGGCGCTGCAGCCACTTCTGCTGCTCCGGCGAACCCCGCAGGTAATAGCGCGCCAGCGTCGACATCTGCGCTCAAATCCGACACTGGTGGTG
>DATLII010000059.1:0-3909 GCA_035539495.1 Dongiaceae bacterium | reverse complement strand
TTTGATCGATAGCGGAAACGCAGAGCTGGTCGCGGCCCTCATCGCCTTCAACACTTCCAGCACAAAACGGGCGCGATTTTCCAAACTGCCACCCCACTGATCGGTGCGCTGATTATGGTGCGGTGACAGGAACTGACTCACCAGATATCCGTGCGCACCATGAATCTGCACGCCGGAAAAACCTGCCTTCTGCGCAATGCGGGCGGAAGTAGCAAAACGTTCGATCAGATTTTCAATTTCGGCTTGAGTCAGCGCGCGGGGCGGATGGAAGTAACGCTTGAAACGGGCACCCAGGGGGATGGCGGACGGCGCCACCGGCTGCTTCGATACCAGGTTGGGTGACTGTTTGCCCGGATGATTCAACTGCATCCACAACTGAGTGCCACCGGCAGTACCGGCCCGGGCCCACTCCTGCAGCGCCGGCAGGTCACGTTCGTCCTCCAGCGCCACGTTGTTCGGCTCACCCAGGGCACGGCGGTCGATCATCACGTTGCCGGTAATCAACAGCCCGGTGCCACCCTGAGCCCAGGTGCCATACAAACGCGCCAGCTTCGGCGTCACCCGGTTGTCGGTGGTGCCCAAAGCTTCACTCATGGCGGACTTGGCGAAACGGTTGGGAATCACCGCGCCATTGGCAAGGGTCAGGGGTTGGGTCAGCAGATCAGCAGGCTTCACGGGCACATCTCCAATTCGATAGTTCGAAAGTTGTAAAACTATCGCAGTCTGGAGTGTCCCGTCAAACCTTGTCGAAATCCGTCCGTCTGATGCCTTATTGATCAGGCAACACCCGTTAGTGCCACCACCCTGGCAGCACGCCGGGTCCGGGGCTTACGGGCCGGCGCGCTTAACGGCGTCTCCTGCAGCCAGTGGTTCTTCAGCCACAGCGCCGTCTGATCCAGCTCTGCCGCCATGCGCTGGGTGCCGATATCCACCAGCTGGTCCCGCTGGCGCCAACCGTCCAGCGCCACTTCAGTCCCCGCCGGGAAGCTGTAATTCAGGCGGCAATAGCGGGTGCCCAGCAGTTGCTGGCATTGATAGTCGGGCACACCGATCATGCCGTCGAACATCATGCGGTGCAGCGGCTCGGCCCACTGCCCATAACCCCAGTCGTGGGTTTTACCGGCGATGAAGGTGTTCACTAAGCCGGTGCCCAGCGACAGCAGACGAATCTCGTCCAGACCCGGCCGTTGCGGCATTGGCAGGCTTTGATCCAATGCGTGCGACAGCGCCACCATGGCCGGATTATTGGCGATCACGCCGCCGTCCACATAGCCGTCCACCGTCGGGAAATAGGTGGGTGCAGCGCTGGTACGCAGCGCAACGTCCACCACTTTTTCATCGGGATAGCTGTGTTCGCAGGGGAAGTTGTGGAAATAACGCGGCCGCCAGTGACGATGTTTGCCCGGCGCCTTCTGGTCCAGATCGAAGGCGGGAATCACGACGCGGCAACGCAGCTCGCCCAGCCGGGTATTGCCGAAGACCTTCTTCAACTCGCGCTTCAGGTTGGTCAGGCTGTACTGGGCGCCGACCAAGCCGCAGACGTCCAGGCAGTCGTCCAGCAGGGAATCTGCAAAAATCGCCGGCATGCGATTGTAATAGAACTGGCAGATTTGCTCTGGCGTCAGACCGTGGCCCAAACCGCAGGCGATGATGCCGCCGGTGGACGTGCCGGCAATCAGATCCACCTGACTCAGAAAACCAGGCACCCGCTGTTCCAACTGATCAAGCAAGGTAGCGGACAACAAGCCGCGCACGCCGCCGCCGTCCAATGACAAGATGCGAAAAATGGCCATTATCGCAGGCCCTCCATGAAAGTTACCGGGTTACTACCGGACCACCGCCGCGTAATGCCCGCCCGCGAACCCGTGATATACTCGCGCTCCCTTTTTTAGGAGCATGACCATGCTGAAAGTAAACGAATATTTCGATGGCAAAGTGAAATCCATCGGTTTCAAGACTGCCACCCTGCCCGCCACCGTGGGTGTAATGGCCCCCGGTGAATACACTTTTTCCACATCGCAGAAAGAAGTTATGACCGTAGTCAGCGGCGCCCTGACAGTTCTGCTGCCCGGCAGCAGCCAATGGCAGACATTCAATGCAGGCCAGGATTTCAACGTACCTGCCAACGCGTCATTCCAGCTGAAAGTGGCGATTGATACTGCTTATCTCTGCACCTACGAATAAGGCATGTCCGAATAAGGCACTTGCGAATAAACGCATTTGCGAAGGCATCCCGCATTGAGCTGGGTTTGCCTTCGCTGCTGTTCCGCGCCACACCTTAGAATTCCGCGTTTTACGCTTCCAATCCTTCCAGCTTCGTCGCCTGCAGTTCATACAGGTGACGGTACAAACCGTCCTGCGCCAACAGCGCCTGATGGCTGCCCTGCTGCTGAATTTCACCCTGATGCAGCACCAGAATACTGTCCGC
Organism: Dongiaceae bacterium; assembly: GCA_035539495.1. Classification (GTDB taxonomy): domain Bacteria; phylum Pseudomonadota; class Gammaproteobacteria; order Pseudomonadales; family Ketobacteraceae; genus Ch67. Next base: position 1,481 of record DATLII010000059.1, on the reverse strand, counting down.
TTGCGTGATAGTGGATAGCCGATGCGCAATCACCACGAGTGTGATACGGCCCTTCAACGCCAGCAACGATTGCTGCACCACGGCCTCGGTTTCCGAATCCACGTTGGCCGTCGCTTCATCCAGCACCAGCACCTGCGGTTGGCCTGCCATCGCCCTGGCCAACGACAACAATTGCCGCTGCCCTACCGACAAAGACTGGCCTTTCTCATCCAGCACGGTGTCGTAACCTTGCGGTAGCTGCAGCACATGCGCATGCAAACCCACCGCTTTTGATGCCGCTTCAATATCGGCGCGATCCAAGCCACGGCCGATATCGATATTGTCCGCCACCGACGCAGCGAAAATGAAACTGTCCTGCTGCACGATGGCGACCGTTTTCCGCAACAGATCCTGGGAAAAATGCGCCAATTCCTCGCCACCCAATAAAATGCGACCCTGGCTGGGTGAGTAGAACCGCAACAACAGGCTGGCGATGGTGCTCTTGCCGCTGCCGGTGTGTCCCACGATACCGATAAATTGGCCGGCGCCGATATGACATTTGATATGCTTCAGCACCGGCTTAATACCGTCATAGCTGAAGCTCACGTCCTCGAAACGAATATCGCCCACACGGGGATTCGCCGAGGTTTTTTCTCGTGCGGTTTCCGGCACTTCGTCGATCCAGGCGAACACTCGCCCCGCTGACACAATGGCTTGCTGGAACAGGTTCAGCCGCTGGGTCATTTCGATCAAGGGCTCAGTAAAGCGCCCCAGATAACTGACGAAGGCGTAGATCACGCCCACTTCGATCACACTGGTATTGGCCAAGGCGTTACTGCCGAAGAAATACAGGACACCGCCCAGCGTGAGCAGATGCAACATGTCCACCATGGGGCGCAGCAATAACGCATCCATCTGCATGGTACGGCGACGGGTGCGGAAATGATCTTCTGTCACGGCCTCATATTGCGCGGCAAACCGTTGTTCCTGACGAAACAGTTGCACCACACCCACACCCTGAATGGTTTCATTCATTCGGGCATTGATGTCCGACAACAGCTCCCGCGCCCGCTGGAAAACAGGTGTACTTAACCGACGGTAAATGAACATCACGAAAATCACCGCCGGCACGAACAGCAAACACACCAGCATCAATTTCCAGTTCAGCACCGCCATGGCGACAAAAATGCCGATAACGCGCACGCTGTTTTGGACATACACCCCCAGCACACCGACAAACAATTCCTTCACGGATTCCGTATCGTTGGTGATGCGGGAAATCAGGCTTCCTGTAGGTGTGTAGTCGAACCGCTGCAGTGGTAGCGACACTACTCGAGAAAAAATCTGATGCCGCAGCGTCATTACCACTTTTTGTGCAATGCTGTTCCAGCGTAGCGCCTGAAAATACCCCATGACAGCGGTCGACAAATTCGCCACCACATAGATGGCCAACATCGCGCCGATATGCGTGAAGTTCCAATTCCCTGGCACCAGGTAATCGT
>DATLII010000058.1:0-5098 GCA_035539495.1 Dongiaceae bacterium | reverse complement strand
ACCTTATAGCGCCGGTATCGGCGGCGGCGGATTCTGGCTGCTGCACCAGGCAAAAGACGGCAAGACGCTGATGCTGGATGCCCGGGAGAAAGCCCCGAGCGCCGCCACTGCAACCATGTTCCTGGATGGCAAAGGCGGCGTGGACCGGGACAAGGCCACCAATTCACCGCTGAGTGCGGGCATTCCCGGTCAAGCAGCCGCTCTGGATCATCTGGCCCGTCACTACGGCAAGCTACCGCTAAAAGCCACCCTGGCGCCCGCCATCACGTTTGCCGAGAACGGCTTTCCGTCCAACCCGGTTTACACCACCCTGGCGACGTTCCGGGCACCTGTGCTGATGAAGAACCCCGATAGCGCCCGCATCTTCCTGGCCGATGGCCAGCCCCTGGCCAACGCCACTCTGCGCCAGCCGGAACTGGCCGCCACCCTGAAAGCGCTGGCAGACAAAGGCTCAGATGGTTTTTACAAAGGCGAAGTGGCACAGAAACTGGTGGACGGTGTGAAAGCCGGCGGTGGTATCTGGTCATTGGAAGATTTGGCTGCCTACAGGCTGGTGGAACGGGAGCCGGTGCATTTTCGCTACCGCGACGCCGAGATCTGGTCGGCGCCCCCACCGTCCTCCGGCGGCATCGCCCTGGGCGAGATGTTCGGCATGCTGCAGCAATTCGACTACGCCGGCAAAAACAGCCTGGACCGCACTCATCTGCTGATCGAAGTAATGCGCCGAGCCTACCGCGACCGCGCTGAATACCTGGGTGATCCGGATTTCGTCGACGTGCCGGTGAAGAAATTGCTGGACCCGATCTATCTGGAAGAAATCGCCGCCAATATTTCGGGCAGCCACGCCACCCCCAGCAAGGATCTGCCGCCGGTGGCGCCACCGCCGTCCGGCCCGCACACCACCCACTTCTCCATCATCGACAAGGATGGCAACAGGGTGGCCGCCACCCTGTCCATCAACCTGCCCTTTGGCTGCGGCTACACGGTGGCGGGCACTGGCGTACTGCTCAACAATGAGATGGACGACTTCTCCGCCCAACCCGGCACGCCCAACGCCTATGGCCTGGTCGGCACCACCGCCAACGCCATCGCGCCGGGCAAACGCCCCTTATCCAGCATGACGCCCACCTTCATGGAATACGGCCCCGCCGACCATCGTCAGCTGGCCATCATCGGCACGCCTGGCGGCAGCCGCATCATCAGCATGGTGTTTCTGGGTCTGCTAGAGGCGCTGGATGGCAAGAATTCCCAGGCCTGGGTAGATCGTCCCCGCTTCCACCATCAGTACCTGCCGGACGTCGTGGAATATGAACCCGGCGCCTTACCCCCAGCCCTGACCAGCGAGCTGGACAAGCGTGGTCATAAGCTGCTGGAAACCGAACGCCCTTACGGCGACATGCATGCCATTCGGTGGGATTTGCTCAGGGGAACGGTGGAAGCGGCGTCTGATAAACGCCGGCTGGGTTCGGCTCAGGTAGGGGCTTTGCCGAAATAATCGTAGCGGCATAGAAAAGGCGGGGCTGACTGAAGTCAGTTCCCGCCTTGTCAGAGCGCCGCTCATCAGGCGCCCTCGATGTTCAGAAAAGTGATGCAGCGAATCGGGTTGTAGCGACCCGCTCACTCTTGCCGTTCGGAATAGGCCAGATGTTTCTCGGTGCAGCCCAGGCAGCGGACGAAGGTGGATTTGAACGGCGTTACCACCAGGGTCTGACCGGCTTCACCGGCGTTGCCGCCCAGTGCAGAGAACGGCAGCGACACCACATACACCACGGTGCCCACCACAGTAGCCACCAGTGTCAGCGGACGCACGAGCACGGCGTCGGCGGTCATTTCCAGCCCGGTGGGGCGCTCCGTCACAACCTCGGCATTGACCAGGGCAGGCGCGCCGACAAACGCGGCCATGGCCAGTGCCAGGGTGGCGGATTTCAGATTCTGTTTCAGGCTGCGCATAAGAATTCCTCTTCTTGTTCTCGCAAAGGATGCCACCGGAATGGGCTAATTTGAGTGTATTCGGTAACGCGACGACGATCCACTTTGCAGGGCCAGGTCAATGCATAACCCGTCGATTTTCCCGACTGGATCGCATTTTGGCCATCGTTTGAACCGCTCACGGATCTGTTGAATCACACACAGGTCTTTCAAGTCTGGCAGGTTTTGCAAAAAACGGTAGCTCTCTGGCCCAGACGGATCTCGGTGAGCACTGTCTTGCAACGCCGGCAGGGCTCTCCTCCGCGGCCATACACCCGTAAAGTCTGCTGGAAATAACCGGGCTTGCCGTCGCCACCGACGAAATCCCGCAACGTGGTGCCGCCCATTTCGATGGACGCTGCCAGCACCTGCTTCACCGCTTTCACCAGCTTGGCGTAGCGCGCCGCACTGACCTTGCCGGCCGCCAGTTCCGGGTGAATGCCCGCCATGAACAGCGCCTCATTGGCGTAGATGTTACCTACGCCCACCACGATATGGCTGTCCATCAGGAACGCTTTCACCGCTGTTTTGCGTCCGGCTGCCCGTTCCACCAGATAGTCGCTGGTAAAGGCGTCCGTCAGGGGCTCGGGGCCCAATTCCACCAACAACGGGTGTAACAGCGGATCACCCTCGGCCCACAACCAGGCGCCGAAACGACGGGGGTCGCAATAACGCAGGCAGGTGCCGTCGCTGCAGATCAGATCCACATGATCGTGAAACGCCGGCGGCTCATCGGGCAGCGCGATGCGCAAACTGCCGGACATGCCCAGGTGGGCGATGATGGTGCCATTGGTGAACCGCAACAACAGGTATTTGCCACGCCGTTCCACCGACTGCAACTTGCGGCCCTCGGCGGCGTGAATGTCGGCGGGCACGGGCCAGCGCAAGCTGGGCTGACGCACCTCGATGCGCTTCACCTTTTTGCCAATGATATGGGGCGCGATCCCGCGCCGGGTAGTTTCCACTTCGGGTAATTCGGGCATAGGTTTCGGCTGCGACAACTCGGCTGTGATGGTTCAGCTGCAATAGTCAGTTTCGACTGCGGTAGAATGCGAGCGCTCCATTATTCAGAAATGGCGGGGAAGTGGAAATCGTGAACACAACAAAAATGCTGAGCCTGGGAGTAGACACCGGCGGCACCTTCACCGATTTCGTGTTGCTGACCGCCGATGGGCTGCACATTCACAAGGTGCTGTCGACACCGGCAGCGCCGGAGCAGGCGATCCTGCAGGGCATCTCCGAACTGGGCCTGGATGCGGCAGTGCGGGCGGGAAACGTGCGCATCGTTCATGGCAGTACCGTGGCCACCAATGCCGCGCTGGAAGGCAAAGGCGCGCGTACAGCCTTCATCACCAATCGCGGTTTTGCCGATCTGCTCACCATCGGGCGCCAGACCCGGCGCGAGCTTTACAATTTGCAGCCGGATCTGCCATCGCCGCCCGTGCCGGCGGATCTGTGTTTTGCAACCGGCGGCCGGGTGGATAAGCAGGGCCAGGTTATCGAATTTCTTTCCGATACCGACATTGCGCAACTGGTAGCGCAGCTGCAGGCCGCTAACGTCGAGGCCATCGCCGTCACTCTGCTGTTTTCCTTCCGCAATACCGACGCCGAACGCCGATTACTGGAAGCACTCTCGCCCCACTGGTTCACCAGCATTTCCAGCGACGTGCTGCCGGAAACCGGGGAGTTCGAACGTGGCATCGCCACCTGGTTGAACGCATCGCTCGGACCGAAAGTGAAGCATTATCTGGCCCGGTTGCAGGAGGGAGTGAATCCCAGCCCGCTCGCCATCATGCAATCCAGCGGTGGCACCATGAGCGCAGATCAGGCCGGCGACCGCGCCGTGCATATGCTGCTCTCGGGACCTGCAGGCGGGCTCGCCGCCGCTCGCTTCATCGCAGGCCAGTTGGGCACCGCCCGCCTGCTCACCTTCGACATGGGCGGCACGTCCACCGATGTAGCCCTGGTGGATGGCGATCTGCGCCTGACCAACGAAGGCCGTATCGGGCCCTGGCCAGTGGCGGTACCCCAGGTGGACATGCATACGATCGGCGCCGGAGGTGGCTCCATCGCCTGGGTGGATGCCGGCGGTCTGTTGCAGGTGGGTCCTCAGTCTGCCGGAGCCGCACCAGGGCCGGCCTGCTATGGTCGCGGTGGCACTCTGCCCTCGGTTACCGATGCCAATGCCCTGTTGGGCCGGCTGCGGCCAGACCACTTCCTGGGTGGACGCATGACGCTTGAGCTGGACGCCGCCCGCCAAGCCCTGCAACCGCTGGCCGAGCGCCTGGGCCTGTCCTTGGAGGACACGGCTCTTGGCATCCTGCGCATAGCCAACGAACACATGGCCCGGGCGCTACGAGTGATCTCGGTGCAGCGTGGTTACGATCCGCGCCACTTTCGACTGTGTTGCTTCGGCGGTGCCGGTGGCCTGCATGTCTGTGCGCTGGCGGATGCTCTGGGCATGGATAAGGCTTTGGTACCCCAATACGGCGGAGTGCTATCGGCCCTTGGCATGTTAGTGGCGCCGGCCCAGGGTCAGGCCAGCCAGGCCGCGGGCGAAAAGCTGACGGATCTGAACGCCACACACATCGAAGCATTGTCGCAATCCCTGGCCATCACCGCGGCAGCAGGCCTGCACAGCCCTTCCTCCACCCCCAACCTGCTGCCCAGCCTGGACCTGCGCTACCAAGGCCAGCGCTACTATCTGAACATCCCCTGGCAGGGAGACTCAGTGCAGGCGGAAACGGATTTCCACGCCGCTCATGCCGCCCGTTTCGGCCATCGCCTGACCACAGCCGTGGAGGTGGTGAATCTGCGGGTACGGGCACAGGTAGCGGGGGAAGCAATGAGCTGGCCGGAATGGCCGAAAGGCCCCGCAGCAACGCCGCGCCAACACTGCAGCCTGAGTGGATTCGATCAGCCGGTACCCTTGTATCAGCGGGAGGATCTGGCTCAAGGCCAGGTGATTACAGGCCCTGCGCTGGTGGTTGAAACCGTATCAACGTTATTGATTGAAGCGGGCTGGCAAGCCACACCCGATCGGCATGGCCATCTGCTATTGGATAGAAACACGAACTGAAGTGGCGGCCGTCGAGGCCCATCATCAGGCTTTGGACAGCATGGCGTGGCT
>DATLII010000057.1:0-5532 GCA_035539495.1 Dongiaceae bacterium | reverse complement strand
GCATGGATTCCGTAGTGGCAAAGTGCAGTGAAGAGGACTCAGCATCCGTTCGATGGCATCATAGTACGGCCTTCCCCCAGGGAAAACCCTACAGGTCGCGGAAAACACCCTATGCTTGCCATTTCCAACAGCGTTGCCATTCCCGATGAGGAAATCGAGCTCACGGCCATCCGCTCCCAGGGTGCGGGTGGGCAGAACGTCAACAAGGTGGCATCGGCCATTCACCTGCGGTTCGACATCAACGCCTCGTCACTGCCGGATTTTTATAAGGAACGTTTGCTGCAACTGCAGGATCGCCGCATCAGCAAGGACGGCGTGATCATTATCAAAGCGCAGCAATTCCGTACCCAGGAAAAAAATCGCGACGATGCTCTGGAACGGCTACGGGAATTGATCAAGAGTGCAACCGTGGTGGTGAAAGCGCGGCGTGCTACCAAGCCTACGAAAAGCTCGAAGAAAAAACGGGTGGATTCTAAAACCAAACGTGGTGCGGTCAAGGCGTTGCGGGGGAAGGTGGAGGATTGACCGGCGACAATCCTTGAAACAAAGGTTCCTCCCTCAACCGTGTCACGATGAAATCCTTGAACAGCATCAGCCGGGCACAACTGCGCAGATCCGGGTGCATCAATACCCAGATGTCGCTGCGGAATTGTTCGTCCAGTGCAAACAGTGGTTGCAGTTCTGGCTTGGCCTGATCGTCCGGCAGTAGGGCTATACCCACACCGGCCACCGCCATGGCTGACATCGACATCAGGTCGTTGCAGCGGCTCACGATTTGGCGCGGATCGAGGTTTTTTTCAGCCCATTGAAAGGCCGCCAGGTGGCTGAGTTCACTGCTGGCCAGAATCACCTGCTGACCCTGCCAGGGATCCGCTTCGTTAACTGCGTCGTGACTCGCTATGTAGCTTGGTGCGGCATAAGCGCTCCAGCCCAGGGAAAACAGCTTTTGCCCCGCCAGGTAATCCGGTGGCGTCGTGGTAGCGCGGATTGCCAGATCCGCTTCGCGTCGCGACAGATTGTAATCCGCATTGCTGGCCAACATATTCACCGTGATATCCGGATATTGGGTGCGGAACTCGGCGATTAACGGTGGCAGAAAACGGTAGGCAAAATTGTGAGGCGCGGTGAGATTGATCGGGCCTTTCAGTTCTTCGTTACGGTTGTCGAATACGCGTTGCATTTCGTCGATGGTGACGGCAATGCGTTCCGAATAAATTTCCAGTTCCCGTCCCAGCGTGGTCAGCCGGTAACCCTCCGGCAGACGGTCGAACAGGTGGGCCGACAGATCTTCCTCCAGCCCGGTGATGCGGCGGAATACGGTGGAATGGGTTACCCCCAGGGCCTGCGCCGCCTTGGCCAGGGAACCGTGCCGTGCCACGGCGGCGAAATAGTACAGATCGCTCCAGTCCAGCTTTTTCATATCAGTCTCCCTGTTTCAGAGTGGCCAGTGTCTGGATGGATGTTCCTGTCTGCTTTTCGCAAACGTGGTTTGCGGAAAACGCAGTAGCTGTTCCTGGCTGCAGCGCTATCGTGTGCAGTAATACAGAGCGCAAGGAGGTTTTCCCATGCAACAACCGGAATTGATCCTGATAAGCCATCATTTGTGTCCTTACGTACAACGTTCAGTGATCGTGCTCACGGAAAAATGTATTCCCTATGAACGACGCTATATCGATCTCAGTGATAAGCCTGAATGGTTTATCGAACTATCGCCCACTGGCAAGGTGCCGCTGCTGTGGGTGGACCGCCAGGCCGCGCTGTTTGAATCGGCGGTGATCTGTGAATATCTGAACGAAATCACACCGGGCAACCTACACTCCGACGATCCGCTGCAGAAAGCGCAGGACCGGGCCTGGATAGAATACGGTTCACAGATATTGAACGACATAGCGCGACTGTACAACGCCCGTGAGGAAGCGGATTTTCTGGACCAGTGCAAACAGATGGCCCGTAAATGGCGGCGTCTGGAACTGGAAGTGCAGGAGCCTTATTTCAACGGCCCTTCCTTTGGCATGGTGGATGCGGCGTACGGTCCTATTTTTCGCTATTTCGATGTGATGGAAGCATGCTTGCCAGTGGACCTGTTTGCCGGTTGCGACGGTGTTCGTTCATGGCGCCACCAGCTATCGCAACGGAGCAGCGTGCAGCAGGCGGTGGAACCGGTTTACAACGAACGTCTTCGCTTGTTCCTGCTCAACCGCAATAGCCATATCAGCACCCTGCTGCTAGCCGAGCTGCAACAGCCGGCGTTGCGCACGGGTTAAGATCGCTTCAGGCGGGCACTGCCGTCAGCGTGGTTTCATCCATACTGTGTTGGAATTGCGACGGCAGTGTTGTGTTGTCCGCCTCGCGGCCGTTATCGCGGTACCGGATACCACCACGCCAGCTGTAGATCTGCCGAAATGGCGCCTGGTCGTGCGGATAGCGCCGCTCGAAACACAACTGAATACTATCGCCCGCATTTACCGCCAGCGGTCCTTCGATGGGAAAAAAGCAGTGCTTCCAGCTGTCGGAACTACGCCGGCCGCGAATGTCGCCGGACGATATATCCAGTATTACATCAGGTGCCAGCTGCGCGCGGAAGAATCCTTTGAAGCCAGTGAGTGTGCCGGTTTTCTTCACGTGGAATTCCAGTGTGCGCCGGTACTGCGGCGTCTGATGCCAATCGCCGCCGTAGCGTTTCACCTTGAGCACATTGGCCAGATGTTGTCGCTGCGGAATGATGGTGTCGTAATACAGATTGAACGGATTGCAGATATTTTTCTGTCGCAGCAATTGCTGGAACTGGTAGCGGGAGTTGAGCGTGGCCACTGCGCCATTGCGGATAGCCTGATGCGTCCGCATGGCTTCCACCGGCACGATGAAGGTGTCCACCGCGGAGGGAATGGCGATGCCGCCCGGCTTGAGCAGGCGCGCGATGGCATCCTGGAGAATGGGTTGGAAATCCTCGTTATCGCCCACATTGCCCATGATTTCCGAAATCAGGACATCCGCCGGTTCCGGCAATACTACGTCGTATGACAGTTTATTCACCGCGATAAAGCGATCGGTAAAGCCGTGGGCATGCATGCGTTGCGCGGCCAGCTCCAACACGCCGGCATCCAGATCGATGCCATACACGCGCTCGGCGCCGGCCTGCAGTGCCCACAGCGCCAGAATGCCGGTACCCGTACCAAGATCCACGACCACTTGCCCCGGTCGCACCAGTGACCGGATGGCATTTTCGTAGGCCACCATGCGGATGTGATCACACAGCATCAGCTGGTGGAAATCATCGTCCCAGTCCAGCAGCACCTCCGAAAATGGCAACCAGGGTTGTTCCGGTGCGTAGGGTTTGAAGGGTTCGATCATGACGGGTACCTGCATGCGCTGAATGTGTTGTCAGGAGTGGCTGGTGCGGGCGCTTTCCGGGAAAGCGTTGAAAGCAGATTTGTTGCTGCTTTCCGGTTTCAGCGCATATTCGCCTTCGCCAACAAAGACCAGACTCAGCGACATGAATGCCAGAAACAATGGGTATTCCCAGCCGCCGTTGGCGTTAGTGAACAGCCAGCCGTTGTCGATGTGGGCCCAGGTCGCGCCCAACAGAATGGGTGTGACCACCAATGCGGACAGACGGGTATAAATTCCCAGCAAAATGGTGATACCGGTGACGGCCTCGACGGCGAATACCACATAGGCCAACCAGCCGGGCAGACCGATGGAACTGAAAAAAGCCGCCGTACCTGCCAGAGTAAACACGATCAATTTCAAATACAGACTGTGGGCCAGCAGCACGCTGCCCAAGGCAACGCGCAACAACAGTGAACCCAGGTTGGGATTGTGAAAGTTTTCCATGATGATCTCCTGATAATGAGCAATTCGGGTTGATGTGACGGACTCATTGTAAAAAAACACGTCGGCTTAAGAATCCGGCATTGCCGCAAGCGGGCCTTGCATTTCTGCAGAGGATCTTTCCCATTCCAGCGCCAGCGAACCACAGACCGGCCCCGCCAACTGCTTGCCGGTGCGCAGACAAAATACCGACTGATGCAGCGGGCAGGTCAGCGTGAGGCGTTGGCGATTGATATGACCGTGATCCAGACGGCCGGCGCGATGTGGGCAATGGCGTGGCACCTGCACCTGCATGGCACCTACCTGAAGCGGGAAAAAACCGCTTTCGTTCTGCTCGGGAATGGTCATGCCGCGGTTCCCCGGGTAATGGCTGCAAGGTGGCGCGCTTTGGCAACAGCGGCGGTGAAGGCATGGCCGGTAATGGCACTGGCCAGACACACACCTTGCCAGGCTTTGCGCGCATCCAGTGCCTGCTCACGCTGCATGGCTGTCAGCAGACGACGACCTTCCAAGGCATGAAAGCGGTCGATATGGCAGTGTTCGCTGTAGTAGTGATGCGCATGAATGCCCAGGCGCGAGCAGGCATCCACGTAGCAGGGAAAGAAATGCGGAATCACGCTTTCCAGATACGTGATGGCGCCGGCGAAATAGGAAGGATCATCCGCGCGCACTGTCATCCAGTAAAACTGGTTCACGAAGGCGAAGCTGTCATCGCCGATCAGCTCCAGGTAGGGTTCCGTTGTTTGCGGTAATTCCAGTTCCCGCAGCAGATTCACGTACAAAGCCGTGTGCATGCGCTGGGGATTGGCCGAACCGAATTCATCGATCAGAATACGCAACATGGGCAGCTGAGCCGTCAGCGGCAGGCGTGGCATGATGTAGTAAAACGACTGTGCTTCGGTCAGCCCGTCCAGAGCGAATTCCTGCACCAGCACCCGGAATTCTGCGCGGCTCATCTCGGTGCGCACGTAGCGCGATTCTTCCGTCTCATTATCCGCTTCCCATTGCACGCGCCGATCGATGCGGGCCACAAGATCCTCGCAATCGATCAGCGTGCTGTGTGCGTCCGGTTCGCTCTCCAGTACTTGATCAATCCACCTGTGTTCGAATTGACGCAGGTCCGGATCAAAGATGCTGAGGTCGCGCCGGCGGGCACGGTTATGCAGGTAGAGGTACTTCTGGCTGGTCATGGCGCGCTTCCTTGGCGAGATCGAGGGTGCGGGGTGACAGGATGAGGCCGCGGCCGTACAAATCCTTTTTCAGGTGACGATACCAATCCGGCAGAAACACGCCCTTGTTGCGGGCTTCCTCGCACAGCAGTGCGTTGGCGGTATAGCTGCGCAATTGCGTCACTTCCCGGCACAACCGCGGATTCAGGTTGCAGAACGACACCATCGACCCGTCAGCGTCGTATTCCAGTATTTTGTCTTCCCAGCCTTGGAACACTTTCACGCCCATGCGCCGAATATTGCGCAGATGGGGCGCCACCAGATTTTCACCGCTGGATTCCTTGATCGCTGTCACCCGGGGCAGCAGACACAGGGACAGCAGCGTATTGACGTCCCAGCGGTTATTGCACAAGGTGGATTCGAAGTAGATATACAGTTCCAGCGTGGTGGCATCGTGCACCTGCACAAAGTGCTCATAGATTTCAGCCTGGGAAAGACCGGGTTGAAACGGCGCGGCGCAAATGACGCCACG
>DATLII010000056.1:0-9895 GCA_035539495.1 Dongiaceae bacterium | reverse complement strand
TTATTGGTATGGTCGTTAGTGTGGCTTGGATTTGCTGTCCTGATTCGGAATGAGTCGGTAGTTAGTGAGATTGTCAAATTGTTAGTCTTTCAATCTTCTGGTCCGTACTATTTTATAGCGCTGATTATTCAATACTACTTGTTGCTGCCCGTTTTCAAGAAGCTCGCCAATAATAAAGGATTGGCCTTCAGTGTTCTCATAAGCATGGTCATGACATGCGTGATCTTTTACCTAAGATACCACACTGAAATACACCTGCCTCTTATTCTGTACGCTGGGAATTTCGCTACTTGGCAAATGTTCTTTGTCCTTGGTTTGTATCTTGGCTCATCGGAAAGAATGAAGATTCCAAATGGCTATCTGGTGACTTCTATATTGGTATTCTATGCATTGTCCTGTGTCGAATCATTTGTGCTTATTCATTTGTTTCACCAGGCAGGAGATGCAGTTACAGCGGTCAAGGCATCTTCGTTTATGTATTCTTTTTTTGTGATCATTTTTCTTTTCAATAACCATGATTTGATAAAATCAAGAGTGCTTAAGGAAATCGGTGTTGTTTCATTCGGGATCTATTTGATTCATATGTTTGCACTTTTGGTCGCGCCTCGAATATTGTTGCGATTGTATTCACCATTGCAAGACATTACTTATGTGTATCAATTTTCCCTGATTGGAATGGTTTTGCTTTCTTGTTTTTTGTGTGTCTCAGCTTTTAATAAGGTTCTTTCTGACAGGCAAGCTCGAATAATAGGGTTCAAATAATTCGAAGAGCCAAAATTGGAAAAATGCGAGTGCTGTCGAAACACATCAACTCGTTTGAAATTACCCGTCTCAGTTCAATTCCCTCAACTCAACAAGGCCAACACCTGCCGTGACAACGCATTGGCTTGTGCCTGCAGTGCAATGCCGGCTTGCCGCTTCACCTGTTCCCGCGACAGTTCCGCAATCTGTGCCGCGTAATCTGTGTCCTGCACCCGCGACAGCGCGGCGCTCTGGGATTCCGACACCGACGACAGATTGCGGATATTGGATTCAAAGCGGTTTTGAATGGCGCCGATGTTGGCGCGGTAGTTGTCGATCTGGCTCAGGGCCGCATCCACGGAGTCCACCGCGCTTTGGGCACCAGCGGACGTGCTGACGTTGATATTGGACACTGTCCCAACTGCTTGCACGTTGGTTTCCTGCAAATTATCCAGGCCGGCCGCCGCGAGGTCGTTGCCACTCAATTGGATGCTGTCATTCGCGCTGATGGTCACTTCACCGCTGACACGCAGATCGTTGAATGCGGCATCGAACCGGTTTTGCCCCCCGCCGAACAGCCGGTTGGTGACGGCGGTGGAGGAGGTCGATACCACGATGTCGCGCCCATCTTCGGCCGCCAGCTCCAATTCGCCCTGATCATTTACGCTGGCGGTAACGCCAGTGACGTCACTGCGTTGATTGATGGCCTTCACCAGATCGCCGCCCGCGTCATTTTTATCAAAACTGACCGGCCCAATATCAACGCCATTGATATTCAAATCGCCGTTGGCTAACGCGCCTGACGCCACGTTGGTGGTGCGAGCGCTGTTCACATTGCCGCTGAAATCGGCGCTGGTGACATCGCTGGCGTTGAAGGTGGTGCGCGCGCTGGCATACACGTCTTGCATACCTTCCGCGCCGCTTTCACGAATGCTGTTGATGCGTTCCGCCACGGATTTGGCCGTGCCTGAGCCGTAGTTGGCGTTGCTGGTATCCGTCAGATCGCGGGTGTTCTGCACGTTGTTAATAGTGCCGCCATAAGCCGCAGCGGCAATATTGATGCGCTCCGTGGCGGGCGTGCCGCTGGTGTAGACCGAAAGATCACTGATGCTGGTGGCACCGGCGTTGCCTTCCTGAATACCTTGAGTGCCGCTGTCACCCGCGCCCAATTGCGCGCGGCTGCTGGTGGACTGCACGCTGCCGGGCTGGCCGCCCAATGCTTTGGTGCTGGCGTCGAAGCCACGCACGCTGACTGATTCGCCAGAGTTGGCGCCGATCTGAAAACTGGCGCTGCTCTTGCCGGATAATACTTTCTGACCGTTGAAGGTAGTGGTCTCCGCAACGCGATCGATTTCACTTTTGAGCTGATCGATTTCCTGCTGGATTGCTTTGCGGTCGTTGCCGTTGAGGCTGCCATTCGCTGCCTGTAATGACAGATCGCGGATGCGCTGCAAATTGCCGGTGGTTTCTTCCAGCGCCGATTCCGTCACTTGTGCGTAGGAAATGCCGTCATTGGCGTTGCGACTGGCCGTGTTGAGCCCATTGATTTGCGCCTGGAACCGATTGGCAATCGCCAGGCCGGCGGCGTCATCAGCGGCACTGTTGATGCGTTTGCCCGACGCCAGTTTTTCCAGCGCCTTGTCCAATGCGTTTTGGGTTTTGCTCAGGTACTGCAAACCCGCCAGATTGGGCAGGCCGTTGATGTTCTGCGCCATGGCGCTGCTCTCCTTTCAAGAGCCGCCTTTTAAAGCCGCTTTCCCCGGTCCTTGAAAAAGGATCCATGAGAATGAGGCCTTGCAAAGGATGGAGGTGAGGTCCGCTTCAGTTTACGCCGCAAAAAATGATCAGAAAATGAACCGGTTTAGGTTGTTTAGATTGTTTTTTTCCATCAGACCGGTTTCCTGCCCAGATACAGAATCAGAGGCCAGTGAATATTCCGTTCCGCGGCGGGATCTCCCCAGTGCTGCAGCAAGGGATCGATGATGTCTTGCAATGGATTGTGGCCGTTGGCTTTTTCGTACTGCTTCACTGCAGACCAGGTATTCAGATAACCCAGCAAATGATTGAACTGCCAGCGTGCCTGCATGCGGAATGCCGGCGGATTCTGGCGCGGGTAAGGGAAGTGAATGCGGCTGTAGCCGTTGTCGAGCAGCGCGCGTTCGGGAGGCCAGTAAGGGCCGACGATGCGGCTGTGAAAATCTTCCACCACCTCATCCAGAGGCGAATCGGTATAAAGCAATTGGTAGCCCCATATCGCCAGCAAGCCATCGGGTTTCAGCGCGCGATCAGCCTCCGCAAAAAAACGCGGCAGATCGAACCAGTGAATGGCCTGGGCGACAGTGATCAGATCCAGGGATGCATTTGGCGTATTTAGAATTTCCGCCGGGCTCACGCGATATTCCAGGTTCGGCGCCTGCGCTGCCTGTTCCACCTGCGCGGCGCTGGCATCGCTGGCAATGACACGGTGGAAGCGGGCGGCCAATTCCACCGACGCCTGGCCGTTGCCGCATCCGCAATCCCACGCCAATGTAGTGGAAGGGCTGGCTGCTGCCAGATAGTCGAACAGTGCCGCCGGATACAAGGGGCGGAACCGTTTGTAGTCGTCGGACGCGCTGGAAAAGTAATCCTTGAAGTCGGCCATGTCCCATTCCTGAGCGTTTGCTTCTGTGAAGTTACAGCAGCTTAAACAGTCATGCGTAGAAGGGAAGTCATTCCGCTGAATGCCGGTTATTCACCGAAGCAATACGCCGTCAACGCGGCGGCGCGAGGGCGGGTTTCAGCCACAGTTCCAGGTATTGGCGCAGTGCCTTGTCGGTGCGCGTATGCTGGCTTGGCGCCATGATCAAAGCCAAAACCAATCGCAACGCGTGTTCCGCCAGGCTGCGCAGCCATTTTTCCTCGCTGGCGGATACTTTGTTTTCGGAATACATGCTTTTGATGGCGCGGAAGGAATATTCCAATGGTGGCGCTTCAAACACCTGGCGCACATTGGATGAATCGGACGATTGCGCGGAAAAATACTGGCTGAGAAACGGATCGTTGGGAATCTTGCGCGTCAGATAAAACACGCTTTCCAGTACTTTCTGTTCAAAACCGGAATAGTGGCCAATGTGCTGCTGCAAGCCATCCAGAACATCGCCACCGACCGAGAACGACACCGCCGTCACCAGCGCTTCTGTTGAAGGGAAGTAGCGATACACCGTCTGCCGGGTGACACCTACTTCTTCCGCCACCCGTTTGATGTTGACCTTATCCAGTCCGTATTTCTTCACGCAGGTCAGCGCCGCCTCCAGCAGTACCTGGCGGGCTTCGGTTTCATCGTCGGGTGGATTGCCACCCCAGTCGGTTGTGCGCATGCAGGTTCCGGTGTATTGTGTGTCATACATAATTTGTAAAAGTGTATGATGTAATAAAATATACCAAGGGGCAATAACAATAAGAGGTAATGACAATGAGGGATTTGCATCCGGTTCTGGGGCAGAAGTCCTGGGGTCGCAGAAAAGCGTTCTACCTGTTTGCTGCCGGCTTTACCGCCATCGTTGGATTGGGTTGTGTGCTGTCGGTGGGATTGGGCTTAGTGTCCGGCACGCCGCTGGATGTGTATTTCTCCTGGGCGATCTTTTTCGTTCTCTGGTTGCCGTTTATTGCGTTGGTGGACAATCCGGGTGAAAAGCCGCGTACCCGGGTGGAGCGGTGGTCGGAATTCGGCTTTGTCTGGCTGCTGGTATCCGGCGTTGCACAAACCTTTTGGGAATTACCCTGGTTTTTGCTGGACCTGACCGGCTTGGTGCATCACATCACCGAAGAGAATCGCTGGCTGTGGACTTGGTGGGCGTACGGCGGTGCGGATACCCGCTATATCACATCCAATCCCACCATCGCCGGTGTGGAGTTCATGGCCGGTTTGTCAGGGCCGGTGGAGTTATATGGTTTCTGGCTGTACTCAACCAGTAAAACACTGCAGCAGAAAGTAGCGGCCTGTTGGATCGCGCTGATTATTGGTGTGGGGCTGACTTACCAGACCGGCGTGTTTTTTGTGGCGGAATGGCATGTGGGTTGGGTCAACATTCAGCAGGGAGCGACCGGTTTCTGGCTGAAGTTCGTGGGACTCAATTTGCCCTGGCTGGTGGCGCCAGTTTTTGCATTACCTGCCGCTTTGTATGAGCTGGCGCACTGGTATCGGGTACAGGGCTATGAAAAAGGATTCGAAAAGGGAATTGAAAAAGCGCAGGAAATGGCGCTGAAACAACAACGTATCGCTGCGTAGGCGTTTGCGTTTCAGGGTTCCTCATCCAGGGGGGTGGAATTGGGCCAGCCCCCCAGCATTTTCCATTTGTTCACCACCCAGCAGAAAAACTCCGCTGTTTTCATGGCGTCGTAAATGGCGGAATGGGCTTCGGCGTTATCGAAGGGAATGTGGGCCGCCTTGCAGATCTTGGCCAGCACGGTTTGGCCCACCGCTACGCCGCCAATCGACGCAGTGTCGAAGCAGGAAAATGGATGGAACGGGGTGCGCTTGATGCCGTTGCGATCCACCACCGCATTCATGAAATCCCGGTCGAAGAAGGCATTGTGGCCCACCAGGATGGCGCGGTTGCAGCCTTCGTCTTTCAAGGCCTGACGCACGGCGCTAAAGATGTCCTTGATGGCGTCGGTTTCGTCCACGGCGCCACGGAAAGGGTGGTAAGGGTCGATGCCGGTGAAGTCCAGGGCCGCCTGGTCGATATTGGCGCCGGGGAAGGGCACCACATGATGGTGGATCTGTTGGCCCGGCAGCAGCATGCCGTGCTCGTCCATCTGCAGGATCACCGCGGCGATTTCCAGCAGAGCATCGGTACGGTGGTTGAAGCCGCCGGTCTCGACATCGATCACCACCGGCAGATAGCCGCGAAAGCGGTGGGCGAGACTGGTTTTGGCGCTGCTCATTAGGGGCTCGCTTAGGGGTTCTGACCCCATTGATTAGGCGCAGATGCTATCGCACCCCGGTCCGCCGGCACAAATTTTTTGCCGGTTTTCTCAAGCGAAATCGTTGGCTTCCGATATAAATAAAGTACGGTCGGTAATCCGGAAGCGGGATGTTGGGATCATGTGGCGCAAGCTGTTGATATTTCTTGTAGTGGCCCTATCGGTGAATGGCCTGTCTGTGACAGGCCTGTCAGGCCAAGCCTTTGCCCATAACTACCAGGCGCGCCTGGACATTGCCGAGTGGCGCCTGGACCCTGGTCCTCTGATGTGCCGGCTGTGGCAGCCGGTGCCCAATTATGGGGACGCGGTATTCGAGATCCGTGCCGGCGAGCCGCTCAAGTTCTATGTGGAGTCGTACCGCCCAGTGCTGAAGCCGGGCAAAGCTGACCTGTCTATCGTCGCCCCCGAGTGGAAGCCCGATATCATGCCGAAACCGATTGGCCGCACCGCCGTGGTGACGGGCAAGCGTCCCATCGTGCTGGACGAGGACAAGGCCAATCTGCTGCTGGCGGAACTGGAAGTGGGCATGTTCCCGTCCTTCACCCACCATGCATGGTTCGAGAAGCACAATGTCACCGTGGATGTGTCGGCGGTGAATTTTCAGAATGCCTATACCGGCTACGTGTCCTGCGTGGCAGGTCTGTTCCCCGCCAACTTCGATCAGCTGCAACAATCACTGCTGCATTTCGAAACCGACAAATGGGTAGTGAAAGGGGCGTTGAAAGAGCGGCTTGATCTGATCGCCGGCTACATTGCCCTGGATCCGAGCATCACCCATATCCGCATTGACGGCCACACCGACAGCGATGGCCGCCGGGGTTACAACTGGGAGTTGTCGCGCAAGCGCGCCCAGGCGGTGAAGGATTATCTGGAAGCCAAGGGTGTGGCGCCGGAGCTGATCGAGATGAAATATTACGGCGAAGGTATTCCGGCGAAGAACAACGTCAACGCGGCGAACAAAGCCGTGAACCGGCGTGTGCTGCTGCGCATGGACAAAGGGTGAATTACGCGTCGTCGAACGCTTCCACGTTGTAGTTTTCCCCCACCGAACAAGAACAGATCCGGCTCAAGTGGCTGTAGGGCAGGCCGGATTCTGCATGCCATTGATTGAAGGTTTGCTGGATCAGTTTCAGTTCCCGTTTTGACGTGCCCTTGTCGATATCCGCGCCGGCGCCTTTCAGACACACCAGCACGTCCTGACTCAATACAAAACTATCCTTTCCCATATTGCGCAAGATGCGCATGCCGGTGACACCGCCCAGGCGATCGCCGTTTTTCTTCATGAATTCCAGCAAGCCGATCAGGTCGTCCTGCGGCCAGTTCGCCACCAGCTTGGCAAAGCTGCCGTGCTCCTGCGCCACGTCCAGAATGAACTGCGCATTGCGTGCCACGCTCATAATTTTTTGCATGTTGCGCACCACACGGGTATCGCGGCCGATGGCTTCCCATTGTTCCGGCGCCATCAGGATCAGCTTGTCCGGTTTGAAGCCGAAAAATGCCGCTTCGAATCCCGGCCATTTCTGATCGATCACACGCCAGACGAAGCCCGCCTGAAATACACAGCGCGCCATTTCCGCCAGATAACGATGATCCGGAATGCGGCTGAGCTGGGCTTTGCTTTTTAGTTCGGGCAGCCAGGCCGCCAGCGCTTTGGGGCCACCTTTGCGTTCCAGGGCGCGGGTGTGGATTTTTTTGAAGGATGACATCGGATCGCTCTTTTGACTCTTTTGATTAATGGGGGTGGAACGGCGGGTGTTCGTTGCCAGGGTGTCGGGAACAGTCTGTTTATTAAACCTATATTCGCATCATGTCACGTCATCCTCTAGTATGCCGCCCTTCGTCTAGGGTATCTCCAGGGGTATCGATACGGCGAACAGCGGTGACTTCGATCAGTAAACCCGCGCTTAAACTGTTACAGTAACAACCCTGTCACCTGAATCTGAAGACACACTGCCCATGACCGAACCCCAACGCTTGTCCAAGCGCCTGACCCAGCTGTTTGATTGCTCCCGCCGCGAGGCCGAGTTGCTTATTGAAGGTGGGTGGGTGCAAGTGGACGGCATTGTGGTGGAACAACCCCAGTTCAAGGTGCTGGATCAAACCATCACGCTGCTCCCGGACGCGGTGGCCGAGCCGGTGGAGCCCGTCACCATCCTGCTGCACAAGCCTGCGGGGACTGAAGCCAACAACCCGGCACTGATGCCGCTGATCCATCCTGATTCCCGCGCCGCGGACGATGCGTCCCGCATTCGTTTACTGAGAAAGCATTTTTCCCACCTGAAACCGCTGTTGGTGTTGGAAGACGCCGCCGCTGGTTTGCAGGTGCTGACCCAGGATTACCGGGTGGAGCGTAAGTTGAGCGAAGACGGCCATCGCCTCGAACAGGAATGGATTGTTGAGGTGAGCGGCAGTATCGTGGCGGATGGCCTGGCACTACTCAATCAGATCGATGGAAAGGTGAGTTGGCAGAACGAAACCCGGTTGCGGTTTGCGCTGAAAAACCCGTACCCGGGGCAGATCGTGGAGCTGTGTGCTCGTGTTGGTCTGACGGTGCTGACGCAGAAGCGCATCCGGATCGGCCGCATTCCCATGGCCGGGCTGCAAGAAGGGCAATGGCGCTACCTGCCGGCCCACGAACGTTTTTGAAATTACAGATTTAACTATTGCCCGATATTCATTGCCCGACATTATTGCCTGACGTTGCTGAATGACGTCAGGCTTACCCCTCGCTTCACTTAGGAAGATTCCCTCTTGGCCAAGGTCAATTACAACTTCGAAAAACGGCAGAAAGAAATCGCCCGCAAAAAGAAGCAGGAACAGAAACTGGCGGAAAAGCGTCAGCGTAAGACGGATGAGGCGGCGAGCAAGCCTGCTGATGACGCGGGTGCTGCTGCCGACACCCCTCCCGCCGAAGGTTAAAAACGGGCGGAGGGTCTTGCGACCGATCCGCCCGCACTACACACCACTTGCTGACGTTACTGCGGTTGTGTCGGTGGGTTGCCGGTGCCGCCGCAGCGTTGCCGTCCGGTGCTGTCACTGTCGTAAGGACCACAACCGTATTCATTGCAGGCCTGGGCGCGGAAGATGTCGTTCTGGCCGGAAATACCAAAATAGCTGCTGCCTTCGAATGGACGGAAATTGCCGCCAGCCTGCTTCAGCTCCAGCCGGATTTCGTCGGTAGCCTGGCCATTGCCGAATACATCCACCTGAAATTCCGGTGTCCGGCTTTCGCATCCGACGAACTCCACATGCACGCGGGGTGCAGGCGGTGGTGCCACATCCGGACCGGGCGGGCAGGCAGCTTCGTCCGCGATTACGTTGGCGTACAGGTTGAAGTGGCCAGCGTCATCCGGTTCTAGCTCCAGCAGATCCAGGCTACGGCCTTTAATGCACGGCAGTTTGATCGCGCCAATCGCCTGCACCAGTTGCGGCATGGCTTTCGGCACCACGAAGTCCACCAGTTTCTGCAGCACGTTTTCATTCAAGCGGGTTTCGCCGGCGTTCAGCGTGAACGATTGAATGCGGATATCGGGATCGGTATCCAGTTTCGGCTGCAGGCGGTTGGCGTTCACATCTAGATCGAGATCCATGCGGACGTTGGCGCGAACGCTGGCGGCCTCGTGGAAATCTTCCGTCTTGGTGCGATCACGGTACGACAGCGACACGCTGATCTCGCGCGCATTCAAGCTGGTCAGTGCTGGTTCCGCACGCGGTGTGGGTTCATCCAGGAACGGCGCCAGCACGGGTTTCACTTGCACGCGGAAATCCAGATTACGCAACTGATTGCCCACGGCGGGTACGCTGCTGCCGGCGAACTCGGTGCTGAAGCGATCGATTCCAGTGCCGTGCGCCTGCTGCAGGGTTTTGTTGAGGAAATCCCGATCCAGGCTCAAGCCCACTTCATACGGCAAACCTTCGGTGGGGGTGGTGGGATTGAAGACGGGAAATTCATCCTGCTCGTTCAACTGCCAACCGGGCTCCGCTTGCGTGTCGCCCGCAACGGGCGTTGCCGCCACGTCACCGCGGGTGAGGGACATGGTGAGGCCGTCTGCGCTGGTGGCGATCTCGGCTTCGCTCAGTTTGAAATTGAACTGTTTGTCCTGCAGTGCCACGTTGTAGTCGGACGGCAGCAGGTTCAATTCCTTGTTCACTTGCCGGATCACTTTGTCTTTCACCATGTCGCCGATCT
>DATLII010000055.1:0-6541 GCA_035539495.1 Dongiaceae bacterium | reverse complement strand
CCGATGGCAGTGTGAAACCGGGTGGCGGCACCCTGACTGCGTTTGATCCTCCCTCAGGCACCGGCGTGCGTGTCGATAGTTTCGGTTATGCCGGATACACCACTTCACCCCGCTACGATTCCCTGCTGGCCAAAGTCATCGTGCACAGTGCCGGCGATTTTTCTGCAGCGCTCAATAAGACCTGGCGCGCGTTGTGTGAGTGCCGCATCGACGGCGTACCCACCAACCTGCCATTGCTGAAAAATCTGCTGCGGCATGATGCCGTCGCCGGGAATCGGATTCACACGCGTTTTATCGACCAGCATCTGGCGGAATTGCTAACCGAGCAAGATCACCCGCAACGCACGCCGCGCCTGCACACACAATCTGCCGCGCCCGCTGAAATGGAATTGACCGTCGACGAAAACAGTGTGCGATCCCCCATGCAAGGCACTCTGGTGGCGATCGTCGTGGAGAACGATGCCCATGTGCGCAAGGGCCAGACGCTGGTGATTTTGGATGCCATGAAAATGGAGCATGTCATCACGGCGCCTCACGCCGGCACCGTGCAGCAATGTCAGCTAAAAAAGGGCGATGCCGTACGTGAAGGACAAGTGTTATTGCAATTGCTACCAAGAGAAGTCGAAGACGCCGAACTAGTGGCAACGGAAAATCTCGATCCTGATCGCATCCGGCCGGATCTGGCCGAAGTGCGGCAGCGGCATGCGTATGGTCTTGATGAAAATCGCCCTGATGCGGTGGCGAAGCGTCGTGCCACCGGCCAACGCACAGCGCGGGAAAATATTGCGGATCTGTGCGATGCCGATACCTTTGTGGAATATGGGTCGCTCGCCATCGCGGCCCAGCGTCGCCGTCGGCAGTTGCAGGATCTTATCGAAAAGACGCCGGGTGATGGCATGGTGTGCGGTATTGGCCGCGTCAATGGCGAACAGTTTGGCGATGCCGGGCGCTGCGTGCTGATGACCTACGATTACACCGTGATGGCGGGTACACAGGGAATTCAGAATCATCGTAAAAAAGACCGCATGTTCGAACTGGCGCAGCAGTGGCGTCTGCCGGTGGTACTGTTCAGCGAAGGCGGCGGCGGCCGTCCAGGCGATACCGATGGTTTGGGTTCATCTGCCAGTCTGGATTGTTTGGCATTTATTTTGTTCGCGAAATTGTCGGGTTTGGTACCGCTGGTGGGGATTGCGTCGGGCCGTAATTTTGCCGGCAATGCGGCGTTGTTGGGTTGCTGCGATGTGGTGATTGCAACGCGCAATGCCAATATCGGCATGGGTGGCCCGGCGATGATCGAAGGTGGTGGCCTGGGTGTGTATGCGCCGGAGCAGGTGGGGCCCATCAGCGTGCAGGTGCCGAACGGTGTGATCGATATTCTGGTGGATGATGAGGCCAACGCAGTGCGCGCCGCCAAACAATATCTATCGTACTTCCAGGGTGATCTGGTGCAGTGGCAGGCGCCGGATCAACGTCTGTTACGCACCTTGGTTCCGGAAAATCGTCTACGTGCTTACGACGTCCGTGCGGTTATCAACGGTTTGGCCGATGTGGATTCGGTGCTGGAACTGAGACCGCAATTCGGCCTGGGCATGATCACCGCATTCGCGCGCATTGAAGGCCGGCCGGTGGGTATCATCGCCAACAATCCACAATATCTGGCGGGAGCGATCGATACACCGGGCGCCGACAAAGCTGCCCGCTTCATGCAGCTGTGCGACGGTTTTGATATTCCGATTTTGTTCCTGTGCGATACGCCGGGCATCATGGTGGGGCCTGAAGTGGAAAAAACTGCGCTGGTGCGTCATGTATCGCGTATGTTCGTGACGGCAGCCAGCCTGACGGTGCCGTTCTTCACCATCGTGTTGCGCAAGGCTTACGGGTTGGGTGCGATGACGATGGCGGGCGGAACCTTGAAAGCGCCGTTATTTACGGTGTCCTGGCCGACAGGAGAATTCGGTGCCATGGGTCTGGAAGGCGCGGTGAAACTGGGTTTCCGCAAAGAGCTGGAAGCGGTGCAGGATCCAGAGCAACGGGACGAGCTGTTCCGCACCATGGTGGCGGACATGTATGAACGCGGCAAGGCGGTCAACAACGCTACGTTCTTCGAATTCGATGACGTAATCGATCCCGCCGATTCACGGCACTGGATCATGACAGCGTTACGATCAGCGCCCAAGCCCGCTCCCCGCAACGGCAAAAAGCGCCCGTGTATTGACACTTGGTAAGGGAATACTTGGTAAAGACGGTAAAGAGCAAAAACGCATAAACCTTAGTACCAGACGCGCTAAAAACTGCAGAAAATAACGGCAGTTCCAAAATCCGGTGCCACTATTGGCGCCGGGTTTCGCGCACTTTTCACGAACGCTGGAAAGTGCGTTGACAGTGTCATCCCCCCTCATTTTTACTGGCCCCTGTGAGCCGGCGTCAGCCGGTGAGTCGCTATTCCGGAGGGCATATACATGCCGCAATTCGAGCCAGGGTTGATTCTGGGGGCGCTGTTAATCTTCATTTATGCCACCGAACGATTCAATACACCACGTACCATTCGCGCATCCACCACGGCGGGCCGCTATTATTCCGCCGCCATTATTTATCTGCTGATCTATCTGCTGACGTTTTACATATTCAGCAAATATCCTCACCTGTTGGAAACGCTGATCCAGGACGAGGATCTGCAGAAAAAAATGAGCGCGATGGACGACAGCAACACACCCATTTTTGTAGCCATGATTTTCTCGCTGCTGGTACCTAAAGTGCCGCTGATCTCGGAGCTGGATAATCGCTTGCGTGTGTTTCTGCACCGGTTGGCGTCGATTCCCTATGAAGCTATTCGCATGAGCAAGGAAGTGCAGGGCATGCGCTTCCGGATTCCGGAATCGGTCATGGATGAATTGCGACGCGAAATGGAAGAACGTAATTTTCCAGTGCAGGTGGATACGATCGAAAAGGCCGATCCAATCGTACGCAACTGGATGCACATTGCGGCCTTGATCATCCAGTTGCGGCATTGGGAGAGGACTAATCCGTTCGCGCCTTTTATGCAGGAACGCAGTGGGCAGCTACAGCGCATTCAGGAACGCTATTTGCGTCTGTGCACCGCAGCGATCAATGCCTATGCTCTGTGCCAGCAGGCCAAAGCCCAGCCAGATGTGCCGGCGCTGCAGGATGCGGCGTTGCGTTTTTGTCGCAATCTGCGTGCCGATGAAAAGTCGATTTACGGCGAGTTGTGTGATTTCATCAGCCAGGCGATTCTGTCCAACTGCTATCGGGCGCAAACCCGGCGTCAGGCGCTGTCACACCTGGGTTTTCATTCGAAGAACATCGTTACCTACGACGGCATTTCCATTCATCAGGGCGTGACACTGGCAGGATTGCTGCTGATGCTGTTGCTCTCCAGCTTTATTCTGTTCTCGCGCAGTGTGATGGACATCGAGTTGCTGTTGTTGCGGGCCACTATGATCGTGTCGATCTATTCCGCCGCGGTGTTTTTCGCTGTGTATCCCAAGGCGCAGTGGAGCCACTTCCAGCACCGCGAAGGTCAGTTTTATCCGGTGGCCAGTTATGTGGGGGCGGGCTTGATGGCGGTGCTGGCCAGTGCGCTGATCAATCTGGTTTTCCGCTCGTTGATCAATATCAGCGATGCCGGCAATGGTGATCTGCTGACCGCGTTGCCGGAAGCCTGGTCGCGTTTCACCAGCGTGGCGTATCCCTGGTTGTTCATGTCGTTTGTCGCCACGATGACACTGGCGTTTTTGCTGGATTGGGAATTGCCCGCGAGTTTGAATCCGCGCTGGCAGCGTTGGTGCAAGGCGGCGTTGCTGATGGCGGTATTGCTGACGGCCACTGTGCTGGTCCACTTGTGGCTGCAGGGGCTGTATGCGGCGCGGCAGAAAACCTATCCGATCGAGTTGTCCAGTCTGTTGCGCAACAGTGCAATCATCGGTCTGGTGTTGGGGTATTTCGTTCCGGCCTGGTTCCGGCGCTCCAGCGTGCATCGCAAGACACGTGTGCTGGAGCAGGTGGAGCTGACACCGGCGCTGGTCTGAACCGAGCGCCGGCGATGGCTAATGCATTAATACGTCAACGCATCACAGCAACGGCGCAAGCTGACGCAGATAGTTTTGCAGCCGGGCACTGTTGTCCGGCCCCAGACGCCACAGCAGTTTTTCCAGCGCGCTGGCTTGCTCGTGAATCGGGTCCAGATACTGGTATGTCACGATGGATGCTTTCAGCTCGGTATCGCCGGTCAACGGCTGTACCGCATTCACCCGCCGGATCGCCTGCAGCAGGCGATCACGGAACTGGCCGCCTTCCCCCAGCTCTTCATGGGCTTTTTGCAGCAGTGGCTCCCACGCGTGGAAATAATGGGCCGCGCGCTCGGGCGGAATGGTGGTGAGTGCGACCACCAATGCATCCTTGCGACTGAAGCTGGCGGGTTCCAACCAGAAGCGATCGTCTTCTTTGCGCGCGCGGAAGGGCGGCAATTCATATGACAGCGGACGGTCTTTCACCGGGAATTTTCCTTCTGCCACCAGGTCCACCAACGCCACCCACTTGCGCAATTGTTCTTGCGGCAACAGCCAGCCTTCCAGCGAAGGGCTGAGATCGGAGGCCGCCTGCAATACGGATCCATCACTGCCATCCAGTTGTGAGGGCGCCGGCACGACAGGGGCGGTGTCGGTGGGAGCGGATGCCGCGGTACCATCCGGTGAGGTTTCCGCTGTGACAGGCGCTTCTTCACGGATCACGGGATGGGATTCGACGGCCGGTGGCGTGGTGGTCGGTTCCGAGACCGGCACGGCGGGCCGTTCTGCGGTGGAAACGGGCGCTTGTTGTCGCTGCGTTATCCAGTAGAGGGCGACCAGGACGGCAATGACGACCAGGACAGGCACCAGCAGTTTTCTGGCCATGACAATTTCTCCCGTGGAATCAAAGTTGTGGCGATGCGACACGGGCCATTCTAACAAACCTCTCCGCCCCATATGAGCGACGGGGCACACTGTTTATAATGGCCGTCCATTTTTTAAATCCCAACCCGAGGCACCCGCAGTGCGCATCTTTCGTTTTCTGCTTGTATTGACCTTGCTTGTCGTCGTCGGTGCCACCGCCGGCCTTTATTTGGCCCCAGAATCGTTTACCCGGGTGGCGATTGATCTGGACCGCAGTCTGTCCGGCCTGACCCGCAAGCAGGTGCAGCTCGACGATGGTACCGACTACGTGTACCTGGAAGGCGGCACGGGCGAGCCGTTGCTGTTGTTGCATGGCTTCGGTGCCGACAAGGACAATTTCACCCGGGTGGCCCGTCATCTCACGCCGCATTACCGCGTGATCATTCCGGATCATGTGGGATTTGGTGAGTCAGCTCATCCCGCTCAGGCAGATTATTCGCCCCCGGCACAGGCGGCGCGATTGCAGTCACTGATGCGCAAGCTGGGTGTGGAGCAGGTGCACCTCGGCGGCAACTCGATGGGTGGCCATATTGCGATTACGTACGCTGCCCAGTATCCCGCCGAGGTGAAAAGTCTGTGGCTGCTGGATTCGGGCGGCGTGTGGAGCGCACCGGGTAACGATTTTGCGCAGAAGGTGCGGGAGACCGGACATAATCCGCTGATGGCACGCAATGAAGAGGATTTTGCCCGCACGTTCGATTTCGTCATGGCGGATCCACCGTTCATTCCGCGCCCGATCTTGGACGTGAAAGCGCAGGAGCGTATCCGCAATTTCGATTTGGAGCAGGTCATCTTCAATCAGGTCAGCATTGATTCAGTGGAAGCGCGTGCAGCCACGGTGGCGGCGCCTACCTTGATCGTGTGGGGGCGTGAGGATCGTGCGCTGCATTATTCTGCAGGTGAAGTGCTGAAGGGCATCATGGCGAACTCGCAACTGATCATCATGGACGGTGTGGGACATTTGCCGATGCTGGAACGGCCGGCACAATCCGCCGAGGACTATTTGCGTTTCCGTGGCAGTTTCTAAGGCTGCGTCGCGAGAAAGTCACAGCGATAGCATTGCAGAGAGAATCACAGCAAAACGCGGCAATCATGCCGCGTTTTTTATGCGCTGATTTTTCCTGAGGGGTTCAGCCGTGGCTGTCGCTCAAGCTACCGGTTTGCAGATCCTGCAGTCGGGCGCGGATGGATGCTTCAATCCCTGCAGCGTGCAAACCACATTGTTCGATCATCTCTGCGGGCTTGGCGTGATCCACATAAATATCCGGAATACCCAGGTTCAACACCGGCAGCACGAGGTTGCGTTGCGCCAGCAGTTCGTTCACTGCGGAACCGGCGCCGCCATGAACGGTATTTTCCTCCACCGTTACCAGCAGATGATGTTGCGCTGCCAGCTCCAGGATCAACGCTTCGTCGATGGGTTTCACGAACCGCATATCCACCACGGAGGCGTTCAGTGCTTTGCCGGCTTCCTTGCAGTTAGCCAGCACCGTGCCGAACGCCAGGATTGCCACGCCTTTGCCTGTTTGCACAATACGGCCTTTGCCCAGGGGAAGTGCCGTCAGCGCCTGTTGGATCGGAACACCCGGGCC
>DATLII010000054.1:0-4140 GCA_035539495.1 Dongiaceae bacterium | reverse complement strand
GGCGACAGTATCAGGTTGATGCCCGCCACCAACGCCTGTTCGCAATCACCGCTGGCAATACTCTGGCAAGCCAGATGTAACGCCGCCAGCGATGACGAACACGCGGTATCCAACTGAATCACAGGACCATGGAAGCCCCAGGTATACGCCACCCGCCCAGCCGCTACACTGCGTGCAGTACCCAGACTGTTGTAGGCGTCGATCTGCTCGTGATCACCGCTGTGCACGGTGAGTCCGGCGTAATCATCAGTGCTCATGCCCAGAAATACGCCGGTATGAGAACCTTTCATCGCCATCAGATCCTGACCGGCGTGATGAAACGCTTCCCAGCTCAGCTCCAACAGCAGGCGTTGTTGCGGATCCATTTCCGCCGCTTCCCGTGGCGAGATATCGAAAAACGCCGCGTCGAAGTGGGAAACATCGCCTACAAAGCCGCTTTCCCGCGCATAGGCTTTCCCTACAGCTTCCGGTGATGCATCGAAATAATCGGCATGATTCCAGCGTGAAGCCGGAATCGGGCCAATGGGATCACGTCCGCTGCAGAGTAGATCCCAGAATGATGCCAGTGAATCCACACCGCCCGGAAAGCGGCAGGCAGCGCCCACCACGGCCATATCCAGGCCGTGGTTCGCTTTCATCGCACTGAGTTCCCGACGGGTATCCAGCAGCTCGACATACAATTTTTTCAGTAAGGCTTCAGAGCTCAGATTTCCCATGACTGCCATGTCCTGTAAAAGTCGGTAAACGATTGAAAATGTCAGCGCATCAAATCAGCAGCGATGAGCGACTTCAGTTCCTTGTCCTGCAGCGAACTCACCCAGGCGCTATCGGCACCCGCCGGTACCTGTTGAGTTCCCTGCTGGGAACGCTCATACAACGCCTGCGTGAATTCACCCAGGTTCGGGCAATCCCACAATTGCGTCGCCGGCACATCGAAGCCGAGCCAGTCCGACACCGCGGCGCAGAATTCCAACGCCTGCGCCGAATCCAGACCGTAATCGGAAAACGCCGTGTGATCGTTCACCACCAACGTGGACAAGCCCAACTGTGATGTGAGGTAGCGAGTCAACCACAGGCGAATGGAAGCGCGGCTCGGAGAATTGGCAGCAGCTACGGGTGTAGCGCGCTGAATCACGTCGCGAATCGCTTCCACATTTGCGGTGATGCTGGCTGCGACGGCGGGTACTTCAATCGCCTGATGGGGCGACATCAGTAGATCCAGCTGACGCATGCTTTCCGACATATGGGATGCGAACGCGGCCAACAGTTCCTTCTGTTTGCCTAGATGATTGACCAAGTTGCGCAACAGAATGTCAGACGACACGGCTGCTGACGCAGGCTCGGATACAGCGGCAACTTGGGGTGATTGCCAGTCGCACAAAGATTTCAACTTGCCGGAAGTAAAGGCCGCGTTGCAGGAACGACGTTGAATTTTGCCACTGGATGTCTTGAACAGCGTGTTCGGAGCATACAGCGCAACCTGGGCAACACTGGCGCTCTGCTGTTCGAACACTTTGGCGCGAATGGCAGACATAATCGCGGGGAAATCTTCCTCGCTGCCTTTCTTCGGATCGATCTCGCACAGCACTATCAACTGCTCAGTGCCATTGCGTTCCACACTGAATGCCGCGCTGCAACCAGGGCGCAACGCTGCGTGGCCCGCTTCCGCACTGCGCTCGATATCCTGCGGATAGAAGTTCTTGCCGTTGATGATGATCAGATCCTTGCAGCGGGACGAGATATAGATGTAACCGTCCAGCAGAAAGCCCAGATCGCCTGTGCGCAGGAACGGGCCGTCGCCAGTGGTGGTGAACGCCTGAAAGTCTTTCGCAGTCGCTTCCGGATTATTCCAATAGCCCTGCGCAATGCTGCCACCCTGTATCCAGATTTCGCCGACCTGATCTGGTTTGCATTGAACGCAAGTGTCGGGGTCCACGATCAGCACGCGATGCTCGCCCAGTGGAACGCCACTGGATACCATGGTTTTGGCATCGGCTTTCTGGGAACGCACAGCGCGGCGGTCCTTCAGCTGCACATCATCCAGTTGCGCCAACGTGGGCGCTTCCATGCGCTTAGCACCGGTAATGATCAGCGTGCTTTCCGCCAATCCATAGGATGGATACAGATATTCTCTGCGGAAACCTTGTTTGCCGAAGACATCGACGAAGCGCGCCAATGTTTCTGCCCGTACCGGCTCTGCTGCATTGAATGCGGTGTGCCAACGGGACAAATCCAGGGCGGCAACACGCTCGGGCGCTGTAGCAGCTTTCTTGATGCACAGCTCATAAGCGAAGTTGGGGCCGCCTGCGATAGTGCCACCATGCTGATGAATGGCTTCCAGCCAGCGTATCGGATCCCGCAGAAAATTTTCCGGCGACATCAGGCACAGCGTTGCGCCCATATAGAGGGAATGCAGCATCTGCCCGATCAGGCCCATATCATGGAACAGCGGCAGCCAGGACACGATCACACTGTCGGCATTGCTGCGCAGTCCTTCGTGCAACGCGGCCTCGTTATGCATCAGATTCCCGTGCGACACCATCACGCCTTTCGGGTTGCCGGTCGAACCCGACGTGTACTGCAGAAACGCCAGCATGTCGGGTGTCACGTCTACCAGCAGGGTTTGCTCTTCCTGAGACGCAGCATTGACGTCGATGATTTTCACGCCCGCCTGTTTGACGGAATCCAGAATGCCGGCGCCTTGCAGTTTTTCCAGCGTATCGCTGTCGCTGATCAACAGTTTCGGCTGGGAATCCTTCAAAACATTCACCAGACGTTCCCATTCGCGACGCTGCACCGGCACTGCTGTCGGCGTAGCAACGACGCCGGCGTAGAAGCAGCCAACGAACCAGCTTACAAACTCGACGCCGGCCGGTAGTAAAATCACGGCGCGATCGCCGTTATCGCAATGGCACTGAATGTGGGCAGCAGCAGATGAGATCTGCACCATTAAGTCGCGATAGCTCAACTCGCGATCTTTACCGCCGAATGAAAGAAAACGCAGCGCGGTTTTTTCCGGTGTCGCTGCCGCAATGGCGGACAACAACTGTGGAAAGGAATTGTACTGCGATTGAATGATGCTGGAAGAAATACTGGTGGTGTTCATGGGTCAACTCCCTCGTCGCTGGTCTTGATCGATCCGTGGTGATCAGATTGCGCTGAGAATTCTATAGAGCGACGACCGACAGCAACAACGCGCTAAAGTCCTATTGCCAACCGTTTTTACGTAGAAGAAATTTTCCGAAAAAAAACAAGTCAAGAAGCGTTATCTTTGCAGGCTTTTGCGCGTCAACTTCTTCCCATAATTTTGAATTGCACACCTAGATAATTAGTGCGTGCGCTGTTTTTCCATATATATAGTCAATGCAGTTCGTTTGAAGGCTGTGACTGATCAGGCGTTGCGCGAATGCGCAAGGAAGTTTGCAGGTGAAATTGAAATGGGATTGTGGTTTGCGTGTCTGCAAAACAGGAAATTTAAGCAGGCAGGTGCAAAAATATTTTACAGATCTGCAGTGCTAGCCTGCTGCAGCACACAACATTCTGAGCAAGCGGAGATGTTTTGCATCACCCGCAGTTCGCAAAAAACGGCTCACGGCGATGCGGTCGCGATCTGCGCTTGATGGTTCGGCATGGCGAAATCGCACTGCAAAAAAATTTGCCGGGGCGGTTCGAAGCGGGAATGTGCGGGTGGAAAATCGGTGCGCCGTATGGGGGCGAGTGCAGTGCGTAGAAATTGAGATAAGCGAGAAGCAAAACCGTTCGAGCGCCCGACGCGATTGCCGGGCGCCCTGCTCTTCAGCCGAGTTTCACCACATAGCGGCCAAGGTGAGTGCCCTGCAACACATCTTCCAACGCAGCCGGCAATTGGTCCAAGCCAATCTGTTTTACCGTACGCTGTTTGAAATCGGCAAAATCATCAAACGTCCATTTGTCGCCGAGCATGCTCCAGATGTCCTGCTTCACATCCAAGGGCAGTTCCACCGAATCCACGCCCAGCAGGTTCACGCCGCGTAAAATAAAGGGGAACACGCTGGTGCTGAACGTGGCGCCACCCACCATGCCGCAGCAGGCCACACTGCCACCATAGCGAATCGACTTCAGGACATTCCCCAGAATATCGCCGCCGACAGTATCCACAGC
>DATLII010000053.1:0-3360 GCA_035539495.1 Dongiaceae bacterium | reverse complement strand
GCTGATGCCCTGCACGTCGATGATTTCCGGCAGGAACATGTTCACCAGCGATAGCGTTAAATAGCCGTGGGCGATGGTGGTACCAAATGGTCCGTCTTTGGCTTTTTCGGGATCGACGTGAATCCACTGATGATCGCCGGTGGCATCGGCAAACAGATTGATGCGCTGCTGGTCGATGGTGAGCCATTGGCTTTCACCCAGTCGTTCACCAACGGCGGCTTCCAGTTCAAACGGGGTTTTGAATACTCTGGGCATGGCAGACCTCACGCGCGCTGGCTGGAGCAGGAGATGATTTCACCGGTCAGGTAGCTCGCATAATCCGATGCCAAAAACACCATGATATTCGCCACTTCCCACACTTCGGCGCCACGACCGTAGGCTTCGCGGCCTTCCAGTTCCGCCAGCAGTTCCGGCGGTGCAGATTTCTTCAGCATGGGATGCACCGCCAGCGACGGTGACACTGCGTTGATCCGCACGCCAAATTCCGCTGCTTCCAGTGCCGCGCAACGGGTCAGCGCCATTACGCCGGCTTTTGCTGCTGCGTAGTGGGATTGTTCCTTCTGCGCGCGCCAACCTAGTACCGAAGCGTTGTTGACGATCACACCACCCTGCCCGCGCGCTTTCATGATTTTCAGCATGTAGCGTGTCATGCGCATGGTGCCGTTCAGGGTGACGTCGATCACTTTGTTCCACTCGGCGTCTTCCATCTCGATCAGCGTTTTGCTGGTACCCAAGCCGGCGTTGTTGATCAGTACATCCACGCCTTGCAATTTGTCTTCGGCGAAGTTGATCAAGGCCTGCACGTCGTCTTCCACCGCCACGTTACCGATCAGACCGAATACATTGTTGAAGCCGGTTTCTTCTTTCAGCTTCTGCACCGATTGCTCAAGACGGCCGGCGTGAATGTCGCTGATGACGATGCCGCGACAGCCTTCTTCCACGCATTTTTTCGCAGCCGCGAAACCGATTCCGGCACCGGCGGCGGCGGTGATCAGCACGGATTTACCTTTCAACAGGCCGTGTCCGGGCACGTAGGTGGGATTGTGGATGTCCATTGTGAACCCTCGTAATGTGTGTCGGAGCGCTTCGTCTGACCAAGCACTCCTCGATCTTATCCGCGCGGTTCCTTGGGCATGCCCAGGCCGCGTTCGGCAATGATGTTGCGCTGAATTTGGTTGGTGCCGCCGTAAATGGTGTCCGACCGGGTGAACAGGTACAGCGCCTGCAGCCGGGTCAACTGGTACGGGTCAGCTTCCAGGATCTGGCTTTCCGGGCCCATGACATCCATTGCCAGTTCGCCCAGATCACGGTGCCAGGTGGCCCAGAACAGCTTGTAAATCAGCGCTTCTTTCTGCAGCGAACCGTCGCTGCCGGACTGACCCGACAGCATACGCAGCGAGTTGTAGCGCATGATTTTCAATTCTGCGTGAGCCTTGGCAATACGCTGGCGCAGCACAGGATTTTGGTCGGCACCACTTTTCCTGGCGACGGCGATCACTTCATTCAGTTCGTTCTGGAACTGCATCTGCTGGCCCAGGGTGGATACGCCACGTTCAAAGCCGAGCAGGCCCATCGCCACTTTCCAGCCGTCACCGGGCGCGCCCACGATATCGTCCGCATCGCATTCGGCGTCATCGAAAAATACTTCGTTGAATTCGCTGGTGCCAGTGATCTGCTGGATCGGTCGCACGGTGATGCCAGGCTGGTTCATCTTCAGCAGGAAAAAGCCCAGACCTTTGTGTGCGACAGAATCCGGATCAGTTCGAGCGATCACGAAGATGTAATCAGCATCCTGAGCTAAGGACGTCCACACCTTTTGCCCGTTCAGCAGCCATTTGTTTTTCTGAGCGTCGAAGCGGGCGCGGGTTTTGACGTTGGCCAGATCGGAACCAGCGCCGGGTTCGGAATAACCCTGACACCACAGCTCGGTGCCTTTTACGATGCCGGGCAGGTATTTCTGTTTTTGCGCTTCAGTGCCAAATGCAATGATGGTGGGGCCGGCAAGGCCTTCGCCGATATGCCCGACGCGACCAGGGCCACCGGCGCGCGCGTATTCCTCGAAGAAAATTACCTGCTGTTCGATGCTGCAACCACGGCCGCCAACTTGGGTGGGCCAGCCAACGCAGGTCCAACCGCCTTCCGCCAGCTTGCGTTCCCAGCGTTGGCGTTCGTGTTGGAACATGTGTTCATCGCCGGGGCCGCCACGGAATTTCAAAGGGGCGAATTCACCGGTCAGGTTGGCTTGCAGCCAGCTGGCGACTTCTTTGCGGAACGCTTCGTCGGCGGCGCTGAAATTCAATTGCATGATGCAGCCCCCGCTGTTTCAGATGCGGCATCCAGAATGATGCTGGCGATGCGCTCCCGGTGCCAGGCGCCGCTACCCAGGTAATGTTCGCTGGCTTTCGCGCGTTTGAAATGCAGGTGCACGTCGTATTCCCAGGTGAAGCCAACGCCGCCGTGCAGTTGCAATGCATCGGCTGCGTTTTTGAAGTAAGTGTCGGAGCATTGGGCTTTGGCGATGCTGGCAGCTTCAGCCAATTCATTCGCTAGCGCCGACGGCTTGCCTTCCGCTGCTTCCAATGCTGCCTGCGCAACACAGGCGGCGTAGTACACACCTGAACGTGCCACTTCCACCCGCGTCATCATGTCAGCGGCTTTGTGTTTGATGGCTTGGAAGCTGGCGATGCTACGGCCGAACTGCACGCGTTCCTTGGTGTAGGCCACCGCCATGTCCAGGCTGGTTTGTGCGCCACCCAATTGCTCCGCAGCCAGGGCGATGGTGGCCAAATCCAGAATGGTTTGTAGAATTGCGCCGCAGTTACCGGCTTCACCAAGCACGGCGTCGGCGGATACGCGCACATCGTGCAGCAGAATATCGGCTTGTTTGCGGGTTTGATCCATCGTCGGCAATGCGCGGCGTTCGATGCCTGCGGTATCGGCTGGCAATAAAAATAAACTGATGCCATCGGCACCTTTTGAATCCGGTTTGCGTGCGGCCACGATCAGCAGCTTGCTGCTAGCGCCGTCGATCACATATTTCAGCGTGCCATTCAGTGCGAAACCGTCGTCAAGCGGTTCCCAGATCGCGTCCACGGTTGCAACGTTCCAATCGCCACCGTTGCGACCGGTAGATCCGCCCGCGAATGCCAATGTGGCGGTAGTGCCGCTGTTCAGTTGCGGCAACCAGGCGGCCTGCTGTGCTGCATTACCAACGACGCGCAGCGCAGTGACCCCGAAGCACACGGTGGAGAAAAACGGTGCACACAACAGGAAGCGACCCATCTGTTCCTGCAGCGCAACAATTTCGACGAAGCCCAGTCCCAAGCCGCCATGCGCTTCAGGCACCAATGTCGCTGGCCA
>DATLII010000052.1:0-5084 GCA_035539495.1 Dongiaceae bacterium | reverse complement strand
TCGCGCGCAATTGAATGCCGTCGTCCTGCCATTCCAGAATGGCCGCCAAGGCAGGCGAATCCGGTACGGTAGTGCGCCAGTGTTCGCCCAACGCATCCGCAGAAATCCCCAACTGATCCAGGCGCTGACGCAACGGAGGCTGGTCCAGGGCAATCCAGGTGGGAATCGTGTTTGGCATGGACATTCCGAGAACGATAAAGACAGCGCGGTTTATATCATGGATTGGATTATCCAATCAGCTTGTATGACAGGTCTTCAAATGGCTCTGTATTCAAACGGTTCAAGCAAAGACGTCGACAGAACCGAGAAATTCACTGCGAGGGTCTACATTGGCGGTGCGGCCCATACCTTGGTTGTCACTGTAGGTTTGCAGCGCACGCTGCTCACGGGCGGGAAGGCTGGAGCGATCGGGGATTGCGTAATATTGAGGGCCGCGTTGGGTGGATGCCGATCCATTGCTCGCTATGACTTGGCGCTGCTGGGAACTGCGG
Organism: Dongiaceae bacterium; assembly: GCA_035539495.1. Classification (GTDB taxonomy): domain Bacteria; phylum Pseudomonadota; class Gammaproteobacteria; order Pseudomonadales; family Ketobacteraceae; genus Ch67. Next base: position 4,593 of record DATLII010000052.1, on the reverse strand, counting down.
CGGGCAGCATCGGTAATCTGCACATCGGCATCGAAGGTTTCACCGCCCACATCACGGCTGCGCGCTTTTTCCTGCTCGCGCTGCGCCTGCTGCACATCCTGCCGCTGCCATTCGCGGGCCTGGGTGCCGCTAATCTGTGATGAAAGAAATGATGAACCGCCAATCTTCATATAAAACCGGTGTTACTACCCTGGTAATTCAGTATAGCCAGCGTCGGCGCAAATTGCGGACTAAGCTGTTTCGTTAATTTCCGGCACAAGAAATTCAATGACATAGTCGAACTTCAGGCTGTAATGACATAGCCATCTGCAAATTCCGGCGGCATACGACGGGGCTTACCGGAATCCAGATCAATGCACACCCAATGGGTTTGTCCCCGCAGTACGGTGGCGCCGTCTGCCGGCCGGATGATCTGGTAGCGCCGGGTCAACGACAGCTTGCGATCATTGTCGACGATCCAGGTGCCTGCCAGCAAAGTGTCACCCTCGAACGTCGCGGCAAGATAATCGATTTCGTGGCGACGTGCCACCAGGGCGCGACTCAGTTTGCGATACATATCCCAATCCAGGCCCAATGAATTGGAATGGGCCCAGGCGATTTTCTCCAGCCATTCCAGATACACCACATTATTGGTGTGACCCATGATGTCGATGTGATTCTTATCCACTTGAATCGACAGCGTGAATGGATGGGGCCGATCCCAGGCGAGCGTCGAAAGACCGTCACTACCATCATTATTGTGTGTCATGAATAATCTCAGTAATGAAATTCGCTTCGGGCTATTTATCCGTACTGCTCGGATTCGTATTCCGCGGCGCCGATTTCACCGCCACATCGTTGCGCAGGTAAACCGGCACCACCTGCTCGGCGCTGATGCACTGGCCTTGCTGCCATAACCGGCTCGCCAGCGGCAACAGATCCCGCGCATGCGGCAGTAATGCCGGCTCGCACTGCTGTAATGGGCCTGTCGCGTCTTCCAGTTCCGCGCGAAATGTCCAACCACTGCCAGCGCCACACCAGCCCGGGTCAGGCTCAATACCCGCGGCGTCCGCCAGTCGCGCCGGCACGCAAACGCATTCGCGCCCGCTGAGCTCGAGCTCACCGCTGGCATTTAATTGATAACTGCCCCAGTACACTTCACCCATGCGCGCATCGAATGCCGCATGAATACGACTCCAACCGAATTCCCGCACTGCCCGCTGTGCCAGCCCTGCCAGCGACGACACCGGGATCACAGGCAAGTCCGCACCAAACGCCAACCCCTGGACCGTTCCTGCCGCAATCCGCAATCCCGTGAAAGAACCAGGACCACGCCCGAAACAAAGCGCATCCAGTTGCGTCAATTTCAGACCGGCTTCCGCCAACACCTCATCCACTAGCGGCAGAATCAGTTCCGCATGCTTACGCGGCTGATCCGTAAATCGATGCAGCACCTGATCACCCATCTGCAAGGCGACGGAACAGGCTTCGGACGAGGTATCAAGGGCTAGCAGCGTGGGTTGCTTCATAGTATGTGGAGTATCAAGGCGCCGTGTTTTCAATATGTTCAATACGAGGAACGCATTATCGCAGGAATGGACGGGCTGACAAAACGCACGCGGTCAGGCTGATCGCAACAATCCCTGCTCACGCAGAAAAACCTGCACGTCACCTCGTGATGTTGCCATAGGCACCGGCGGCAGACTGGACAGAAAACGCTGGCCATAAGGCTTGCGCAATAAACGGGTGTCACCCACCAGAATCAACCCGCGATCGTCAGTGGACCGCAACAAGCGCCCGATACCCTGGCGAAAACGGGTAATGGCCTGAGGCACCATATAGTCATTAAATACATGCTGACCTTGTTGCGCCGCCAGATATTTCCAGGCCAGCGCCAAACTGTCGTCCGGCGGAACAAAAGGCAATTTGTCGATCGCGATACAACGCAACGCGGCACCGCTGACATCAATGCCTTCCCAAAAACTGCCGGTGCCCAGCAGCAAACTTAGATCCTGCTGACGGAATTGTTGTAATAATTGCTGGCGATGACTGCCCGGGCGATGCACCAATAAAGGACGCTCAGTGCGACCTTCCAACAATTGAGCCGCATTCTGCAATGCTTCGTGACTGGAGAATAACAGCAGCATGCCGCCATCCAATTCCTCAGCCACTGCCAAAATCTTTGCAATCCAGGCCGTCATGAATGTGTCATCGGCCGGTTCGGGCAACTGATCCGGAATCCACAACAATGCCTGTCGTGCGTAATCCAACTCGCCAGCAAACCGTTGCACCTGCAAATGCGGCAAATCCAGAATGCGTTGAAACCAGGCGAAAGAATTGTCCACTGCCAAGGTGGCAGAAAGAAAAATCCAGTTGGCATTGCCCGCGGCCAGACTGGCAAAAGGCGACTGCACACGTCCTGCAATCAAACGCAACCAGCGACCGCTGGTATCCGCCTGCAATACCGCTTCCGCCGCAATCGCGTGCCCCAACATTCCGCGCCAGGCCTGCAGTTGTTCCAATTGCGCCTGCATACCCACTTGCGTTGTTTGCACCTGCCGCAACACCAGATCCAGCGCCATTAACACTTTGAGCAACGGCAACAGGCTGACGGCGGCGACCGGCATCATTGAGTTGCCGTCGTCACGCTGCAATTGCCGACAAATGGTTTCCCATAATGATTCGAGCTGATGCAGACCACTTTGTAATGTCGGAAATAGGCCAAATGCTTCCCGACTGGCTGATCGCACCTGCCGCAACCAACGCTGCAGGCGATAGCCGTCCAGCGTTTCCGTATTGAAGCGCACCAGCATATCGGGCAACTGATGAGCCTCATCCACCACCACGGTTTCCACCTCGGGCAGCAGCGCACCCATGCCTTTTTCGAACAGGCGGTTGTCGCTCAGCAGCAATGTATGGTTGATCAGCAATACTTCGGCCTGCGCGGCACGCTGGCGCGCCTGTTGGAAATAACAGTGAGCGAATTGAGAGCAGCGCTGCCCCAGACATTGATCGGCGGTCACCGTCAGCAATTGCGCGGCAGTGGGCCGCTCTTCATCAAGCAGGGGCAGTGTATTGATTTCGCCTGAACGGGTTTGCTGCAGCCCAATGCTGATCGCCTGCCAATGCTCCGCCACCCAACGCTCGCCGGTCTGCAGTTGCTCATCGAGTTTCCAACGGCAAACGTAGTTCTCGCAGCCTTTCAATACTGTCAGAGGACGCAATTGCGGCAGGCAGGTACGCAGCTTTTGGTATTCACCCCACCACAGATGATCCTGCAGAGTCCGGTTGCCCACGGAAATGATCACGCGCTCTGTGTGTAGCAGCGCTGGCAATAGATAGGCGAGAGTTTTACCGGTGCCCGTGGGCGCTTCCAATGCCAGCGATTGATGTTGCTGCAGCCCCATTTCCACCGTTTCCGCCAACGCCCGCTGTTCAGCGCGCACGGCGAAACCGGGCCAGCGTTCCAGCAAGGGACTGGTATCGGAAAAATAAAGTGTGGTGCTGGCGGGATGGGTTGGCATGAGGCCTCGGGTTATAATGCCGGCGCTGCGCAATCTAGCACACCGGAGGTTCGTTCATGAAAAATTCCGGCCCCTTGACCGGTATCATTCTCGCAGGTGGCGAAGGCAGCCGCATGGGCGGAGAGGACAAAGGCTGGATCAAACTGCGCGGCAAACCGTTAGTGGAATGGGTGCTGGAGCGGCTGCAGCCACAGGTGGACGGGATTATTGTCAGCGCCAATCGCAATCTGGAACGCTACCAGGCATTGAAGGTACCCGTGGTGCACGACGCCACCGTATATTTGGGCCCGCTGGCGGGCATCGCCACCGCACTGGAGAATATGACAACCGATTATGGTCTGGTGGTTCCGACCGATGCGCCGCTAATTCCCACCGACTTGGCCGCCCAATTATTGCCGTACTGCCTTTCGCAAAACCCGACTCGCTTGGTGATTTGTCACGATGGCGAGCGTCTGCAGCCTCTATTCGGGTTATATCACCGCTCGCTGGCGACCTCGATTCGCGAATTTCTTGCCAGCGACCAACGCCAACTCACCCGTTGGTGTCTGGAGCAAAATCCCGAAATTGTCACGATTGGTGACACTCAGATCTTCACCAACCTCAATACAACAGACGAATTGGCACGAATCGAAACAATTTTGACGAACCAGAACGGATAAAACAAAACAAGCGCCATAAAAAAAGCCCCTCGAGAGGGGCTTTTTGCGTTCCTGCTACTTATGCTGCCGGAGCGGCGGCGGCAGGAGCGGCTTTCTTGGGACGTCCACGCTTGCCAGCAGCCTTTTTAGGAGCTGCTTTTTTCTTAGCAGCTACCTTTTTGGGCTTAGCCGCTTTTTTAGCTTTAGCAGCCGGTTTTTTCTTGGCTGCAGCCTTTTTAGGAGCCGCTTTTTTCTTGGCTACCTTGGCTTTTTTAGCTTTAGCGGGCTTTTTAGCTGCGGGTGCTGCTGCCGGAGCGGCCTTTTTGGCCTTGGCTACGCGGCGTTTTTTAGCACCAGTGCGTTTTTTGGCGCTAGCAGCCTTCTTGGCGATGGACTTAGCCTTGCTCTTAGCCTTTTTGGCTGCGGACTTGGCTTTTACTTTCTCTTTCTTG
>DATLII010000051.1:0-19281 GCA_035539495.1 Dongiaceae bacterium | reverse complement strand
ATTCAATGGTTCGGTAGCTGATCCGGCGCCCGTCATCATCACCGTTAACCCAGCGAGCTAAGTTGGCGCTGATAACAGCGTAAGATTGAACAGTGGGAGAGAAAGGAAAAATCTTTGGAAAGCGAGACCAACGATGAGTCTCCGCTCGAAGAGGATAAAGCCAAGAGATTAGTTGCCACTGCACCGTCCGGAATGACGATGCAGTGGCAGCACGAAGACTCAGGCAATCAGCTTGTGAGTGGCTTCGTTAATGTCTTTACCCAGGTGATAAGTGCTGCTGAACAGCGCAGGAATCATCAGCAAGCCGAACACCACCATCGTGAACTGGGATGCGTCCACCAGGTACAGTCCCCACAGTCCGCCCAGAGTCAGCGCCAGTACTACCATGAAAGACAGGCTGTCGAGAGCCAGTTGACGCAACATATTTGAATTTACCATTTTCATACTCGAACTCCTCGTGTGTATCTGACACAGCGTTTAGCCAGATCTGCCTACCTCACAGCGCCAGGTTGTTGGAGTTCTCACTGGCTATCTGTTGACCCTGTGCCGGGCCTGGCTGGCAGTTGTGCCCTTTGTTACCGACCGTTACGGCCGATGTGAAAGTCACGTGATTTAAAGTAGATCAGAAAATTAGAATCTTCCTACTAAAAACCCGCTCCATTCAGCCTGAAAAGGCTAGCTGGAGTTCCGCGCTTCCATGATGACTACTATAGCGTTGGTTTAACCAATTACAAGTAGCAGCATGTGTGAATATGTAACACTTGTGCAGAATGGTAACAGTGTCACATGGCAAAAAGGTTACACGCCTCAAATGTTACGTGCCGCTTTACCCATTTGACGCTTGAATGCACTGATGCTTTTGGTCACCCAGCCTGATCGGTGTGGTCATTGTCTGCATGTGTCAAAAAGAGCAAGGTATGCAGCCTGAGTGTCCCGTGGGTCACGGACTCAAAACCGAAACTATGAGGAATGGTTGAATGACTACAGAAGCCTACGTCTTCGATGCCGTGCGGACCCCGCGTGGCAAGGGCAAAAAGGATGGCGCACTGCATGAAGTGAAGCCGGTGGATTTGGTGGTGAACCTGATGCATGCCCTGCAGGCGCGCAATCCAGGTCTGGATACTGCCCAGATTGACGACGTCGTACTGGGCATCGTCAGCCCGGTAGGTGATCAGGGTGCTGTACTGCCTAAGACTGCCGCCATGAAAGCCAAGTGGGCCACCGAAGTGTCCGGCGTGCAGATCAACCGTTTCTGCGCCTCTGGCCTGGAAGCTGTGAACCTGGCTGCCCAGAAAGTGGCGTCCGGTTGGGAAGATCTGGTTGTGGCCGGTGGTGTGGAATCCATGTCCCGCGTACCTATGGGCTCCGACGGCGGCGCCTGGGCAATGGACCCGCAAACCAACCTGCAAACCGATTTCATCACCCAGGGTATTGGCGCTGACCTGATCGCCACTATCGAAGGCTTCTCCCGCGATACCGTGGATGAATTCGCCTACAACTCGCAGCAGAAGGCGGCTCGTGCCAAAGCCGACGGCAGTTTCAGCAAGTCCATCGTGCCGGTGCGTGACATGAACGGCATCGTGATTCTGGCGGAAGACGAATACAACCGCGCAGACACCACCAAAGAAGGCCTGGGCAAACTGCAGCCTTCGTTCCTGATGATGGGCCAGATGGGCTTCGACGGCGTTGCGCTGCAGAAGTACCACATGGTGGAAGCCATCAACCACGTTCACACCCCGGGCAACTCCTCGGGCATCGTTGACGGTTCCTCCCTGGTGCTGATTGGCAGCAAGGAAGCCGGTGCGAAGAACGGCCTGAAGCCGCGCGGTCGCATCCTGGCCACTGCGATCACCAGCACCGACGCGACCATCATGCTGACTGGCCCGGCTCCTGCTGCTAACAAAGCACTGAAAAAAGCCGGCCTGACCTACAAGGACATCGACCTGTTCGAAGTGAACGAAGCGTTCGCGTCCGTGGTTCTGCGCTTCATGAAAGACACCGGCGTTCCTGCCGAGAAGATCAACGTCAACGGCGGCTCGATCGCCCTGGGTCACCCGCTGGGTGCTACTGGCGGCATGATTCTGGGCACCGTACTCGACGAGCTGGAGCGTCGCGGCTTGAAGCGCGGCCTCTGCACCCTGTGCGTAGGCGCAGGCATGGGTATCGCCACCATCATCGAGCGCGTGTAACAGGATTCGGAGACTGACAATGACTGACCATATTCGTTACGAAAAAGACAGCGACAACATCGTTGTGCTGACCATGGACATGGTGGGCCAGTCCGCCAACACCATGAACCTGAACTACCAGCAGGCGATGGATTCCTGCCTGGATCGTTTGGAGAAAGAAGAGAAGCTGGCTGGTGTGGTAATCACCTCCGCCAAGAAAACCTTCTTCGCCGGCGGCGACCTGAACGACCTGATCAAGGCCAGCCCGGAAGTGGCGGAAGACTTCATGAACGGCACTCTGCTGGTGAAAAAGCAGCTGCGCCGCATCGAGAAGTTGAAAGCACCTGTGGTAGCCGCGATCAACGGCGCCGCGCTGGGTGGTGGCTACGAGATCTGCATGGCCGCTAACCACCGTATCGCCATCAACGATCCCAAGACCAAGATCGGTCTGCCGGAAGTAACCCTGGGCCTGTTGCCGGGCGCCGGTGGTGTGGTGCGTCTGACCCGCAAACTGGGTCTGGAAGCCGCTGCTCCTTTCCTGATGGAAGGCAAGCAGGTGAACCCAGAGGAAGCCAAAGCCGCACGTCTGATCGAAGATTTGGCGACTGACCAAGCTGACCTGATCGCTAAAGCCAAGGCCTGGTGTAAAGCCAACCCCAACGCGGTTCAGCCCTGGGACGACAGCAGCTACAAAGTGCCCGGCGGCACCCCGGCCAGCCCTGGCCTGGCGATGAAGCTGCCGATTATTCCGGCCATGCTGAAAGGCAAGACCAAAGGCCGTTTCCCGGCGCCGGAAGCTATCCTGAGCGCGGCTGTTGAATCGCTGCAGGTGGATTTTGACACTGCGATGAAAGTGGAAGCCCGCTACTTCACCAGCCTGGCCATCGGCCCGGTGGCGAAGAACATGATCAAGGCGTTCTTCTTCCAGCTGCAGGAAATCAGCAAGGGTGGCAGCCGTCCGAAAGGTTTCGCACCGCACACTACCAAGAAAGTGGGCATCCTGGGCGCCGGCATGATGGGCGCGGGCATTGCTTACTCCAGCGCTATGTCCGGCATCGAAGTGGTGCTGAAGGACATCTCGCAGGAAGCGGCTGATAAAGGCAAAGCCTACAGTGAAAACCTGCTGAAGAAGCGCGTTTCCAAAGGCGCGATGACTCAGGAAAAAGCGGACAAGATCCTGTCCCTGATCAAGCCGACTGCCAATGCTGACGATCTGGCCGGTTGCGATCTGGTGATCGAAGCCGTGTTCGAGAAGCGCGAACTGAAAGCGCAGGTAACCAAAGAAGCCGAAGCCAAAATGCTGGCCACTGGGGTGTTCGCATCCAACACCTCTAGCCTGCCGATCACCGGTCTGGCGGAAGCGTCGGTGCGTCCTGCCAATTTCGTTGGTCTGCACTTCTTCTCGCCGGTCGACAAGATGCCGCTGGTGGAAATCATCTGCGGTAAACAGACTTCGCAGGAGACCCTGGCCAAGGCGCTGGACTACGTTCTGCAGATCAAGAAAACCCCGATCGTGGTCAACGACGCGCGCGGTTTCTTCACCACTCGCGTGATCGGTACCTACGTGAACGAAGGTCTGGGCATGCTGCAGGAAGGCATTGCTGCGGCTTCCATCGAGATGGGCGCAGCGAAAGCTGGTTTCCCGGTGGGCACGCTGGCGATCAGCGACGAGCTGAACCTGCAAACCATGCGTAACATTCGTCTGGCGGCGGAAGCGGATCTGGCGGCGCAAGGCATCAAGCTGCCGGAAGCTGGCGCGGATCACGTAATCGTGAAGATGTTGGAGCTGAAGCGTGCTGGTAAAGCCGCTGGCGCTGGTTTCTACGACTATCCGCAAGGTGGCAAGAAAACCCTGTGGCCTGGCCTGAAGGAAACCTTTGGTGCCGGCACCAAGGAAATTCCATTCGACGATATCCAGGAGCGCTTCCTGTTCGTGCAGGCACTGGAAACCGTGCGTTGCTTCGAGGAAGGCGTTATCACCTCGGTGGCGGATGCCAACATCGGCTCCATTATGGGTATCGGCTACCCAGCCTGGACCGGCGGCGTAGTGCAGTACATCAACCAGTACGGCCTGCGCAAGTTTGTGGCTCGCGCCCAGGAACTGGCCAACCGCTACGGCGAGCGTTTCAACCCGCCTGCGCTGTTGGTGGAAAAAGCTGAGAAAGACGAGATCTTCGAGTAATCCGCGAAGCTCGCATGCCCGCCCTTGTGGTGGGAACGGAACGGCCCGCCACAAGCGGGCCGTTTTTGTTTTGAGGCCCGGTTTGAGCCTGGTGCAGGTGCGTCTGTAAAGTGGCCGACTATAATGACAGGTAGATCAGTCGCCTATCGGATCCCTCATGCGTCAATACTGCAAATTTCATCCGCTGGAACCAGCCCTCTGGTACAACCCCCGAGCTCATATTGCGTATTGTGAACGCTGCGTCGATTCAGGGGAGACCCGGGGAGGGCTGGGCCAGGCACGCTGTCATTTGTCTGGCGATGAGCTGCAGTACCTCGGCAGCGCCAACACTGCCCAGCCGTTCTGGGAAATCCTGGGTCAGTTCTTCCGTTACCCGTTCAAGCCTGATTGCCTGATGATGATTGGTATTTTTGTGGTGGCATCCTGGGGCGTGCTGAGCGTGGCAGATGGCACCGGCATCGTTTTTATGCTGATTGGTGCACTGGTTATTCTGGCATGCATCACCCGCTTTGGTTTTCTGGTCCTTGAATACACATCGGAAGGACGGGAGGAACCACCCACTCTCAATGAAACATTAGCGAATACGGGTTTCGAAGCGCTGTTCCAGCAGATAGTGGTACAGGTGATTTTCGTCGTGTTCCTTGTGCTGGTGGGGCGGCTGGGCAGCACCTTTCTGAATATCATCGCGCTATCTCTGGTGGTGTTTGTGACACCCGCTAGCTTGATGATTCTGGCTACGGAGAAATCCATTTCCCTCGCAGTGAGCCCATCGTCCATATCCCATTTGATTCGTAGCGTAGGTTGGTCGTACCTGTTGTTGTACGCGTTCCTGTTTCTTTTGTGGGGAGCAGAGGCTGCCATGTTTGAGGTCTTTGCCGAGGAAATTGCGCCCCAGTATTTCCTGCCGGCTTTTATAGGAATGACCTTATATTTTATGGTGGTGGCCTATAACCTGATGGGCTACGTAATTTTCCAGTACCAGTCTGAAATCGGCTTTGTCGCGGAAGATGCGGTGGCGCGGGAAAAACGTCGCAGCAGCATTGATCCGCTGGACTCCAAAGTGGAAGTGCTGGTGAAAGAGGGGCGCTACGAAAAAGCGGTAGAGACGTTGTCGAAACACCTGCGCGCACAGCCGGGCAGTGTGCGGCACCATGACAAGCTATCGCGGTTGCTGATTGCGATGGATGATCGCGAGCAGGCACTGGCTCATTCCCAGGCTTACATGGACGCGGTGCACAAGCTGGGTGACGAGTCCCGCCTGTATTTTCTGTACAACGATTACGAGAAGCTGGACCCCAAGTTCTTGCCGGAAACACCGGCTATTTGTTTGACGCTGGCACATCAGTTGTACCGTCGCGGTAAATTCAATCCGACCTGTCATTTGTTGGCCAATATGCACAAGCGGGCGCCCAACTTCGGCGATATTCCAGAGGCCTATCTATTGATCGCGCGCGCGCTATTTGATGGATTGAAGGATAGCCATAAGGCGTCTCAGTATTTGAAATTTATCAAGGCCAAGTACCCGGATTACAAGGAAATGCAGCAGGTGGATGCTCTGCTGGCGGAATGTAGCCGTTGAAACACGTGCTCATTGGGCGCATATCTAGGGGAGATCCTCAGCCCGTCGGGTGATCCTGTGGCCCAGAATCCTGGAACAACGACTAAAGATCCTACGATTAAAGACCCCACGTTGTCGCGTGACAGCCCTTATCTGCGTGCGACGCAGTATTGGCATCGGCTGGAAGATGGCCGAGTACAGTGCGATGTCTGTCCGCGTGAATGCAAGTTGCACGAAGGCCAGCGTGGATTGTGCTTTGTACGAGCACGCCTGGACGATGCGGTGGTGTTGACCACCTATGGTCGCTCCAGCGGATTTTGTGTCGACCCAATCGAGAAAAAACCCCTCAATCATTTTTATCCTGGCACCTCGGTGTTGTCGTTCGGCACAGCCGGTTGCAATCTGGCGTGCAAGTTCTGTCAGAACTGGGATATTTCCAAATCTCGAGAAATGGACACACTGGCAAGCAAGGCCGCGCCGGAAAATATTGCGCGGGCAGCGCACGATGCTGGCTGCACCAGCGTGGCCTACACCTACAACGATCCGGTGATTTTTCATGAATACGCCATCGATACAGCGCAGGCCTGCCGGGAACTAGGGATCAAATCAGTGGCGGTGTCGGCGGGCTATCACAAGCCGGCGGCGCGGAAAGAGTTTTATCAATACATGGATGCCGCAAACATCGATTTGAAAGCATTCACCGAAGAATTTTATTGGAAGCTGACGGGGTCCCACCTGGCCGATGTGCTGGATACGCTGCAATACCTGAAGCACGAAACATCTGTCTGGTTCGAGATCACCAACCTGATTATTCCCGGCCACAATGACTCGCCGCAGGAAATCGAGAACATGAGCCGCTGGATCGTCGACAATCTGGGGTGTGATGTACCCGTGCATTTTTCTGCGTTCCACCCCGATTACAAAATGACGGATGTGCCGAACACGCCAGCCGATACGTTGACGCTAGCGCGGCGGATTGCGATGGAACACGGCATTCACTATGCCTACACGGGGAACGTGCATGACAGTGAAGGCGATTGTACGCGCTGCCATCAATGCGGCGAGAAACTGATTCAACGGGATTGGTACGAGATATTGCGCTGGAATGTCGCGTCGGGCGGTGTGTGCCCTGAATGCGCCACGCCGGTGGCGGGGGTGTTTGCGGATCAGCCAGGAAATTGGGGGCGGCGGCGTTTGCAGTTGCGGTTTTAGATTCAAAATCGAACGTCAGCGTCGCACCTCGAAACTGGATTCATCGGACTGCAACGGGCAACTGGATTGTTGTAGATCATCCACGCGTGCTCGGGTGGGGCCGCGTCGCGCCCAGTGGATCAGTCGTTCCAGTTGTTCCGGTGTCCCTTGCGCTTCGAATTCTACGTCGCCATTATCCAGGTTGCGCACCCAGCCAGTGACGCCGATAACACGGGCCTGTTCCTCGGTAGAAGCACGGTAGTACACGCCTTGCACCCGGCCGCTGACCTGCACCCGTATTCGTTGTTGTTGATTCACGTAGTAACGCTCCCTTGAATGACGCATCCACTGGTTGGTGGCGACGGGCATTCGCCCTATAGTAGGCTCTTTTCCTGATTTTAAGATAAGGAACCTTGGCACATGAATACCATTTTGATCACGGGCGCCGCATCGGGCATTGGACGCGCGACAGCGGAACGATTTTATCAGGCGGGTTGGTGCGTGGGTCTGTTCGACATCAGCGTGACGCCGCTGGAGGAATTGAGCAGTACCTGGCAGCCGCAGCGTTTTCGGATTCAGATCGCCGACGTTACCCAGCCAGAGGAAATCGGTGCCGCGATCGATCGTTTTGTGGCGGAAGTAGGGCGTCTGGATGTGCTGTTCAATTGTGCGGGGATACTGGAACTGGGCGACTTCGAAGCCATTCCTTTGCAACGCCATCAGCAGATTGTGAATATCAACTGCGCAGGCGTGATGAACTGCTGCTACAAGGCATTGCCGCATCTGAAACGCACGCCGGGCGCGCGGGTGATCAGCATGTCGTCCGCATCGTCAGCTTATGGCGTACCGGGATTCGCCAGTTATTCTGCGTCGAAATTTTTCGTGAAGGGATTTACTGAAGCGCTGGAAATGGAATGGGCGCGTTACGGTATTCGGGTGAAGGACATCGAGCCACCCTTTGTGAAAACGCCAATGCTGGCGGGCAAGCAGGCCACTGTAATCGATCGCATGGGTGTGAACCTGTTGCCACAGGATATCGCCGAGGCCGTGTTTGCGGCGGCAGATGACGATGCCATCCACCACCCCATCAGTGCACAGTATCGCGCCTTGCGACTGGCGCGCAAACTGTTGCCGGACGGCGCGACACGAGGATTGATGAAGCTGCTGTCCGGCTATTGAAGCTCTGCAGAGAACGTAACGTCACACGTCGATAAAGAAATCCGGAATCAACTGATGGGGTTCCAGCGACGGATCCACTTGGTAGTGGCGGAAGTCTTTCACGCCCGCAGCGGTCAGCACTTCATCGTCGATGAAGAAATTGCCCGTACAGTCGCGGCTGCTGCGTTTGAAGATTTCATACGCGGCGTCTGCCATGATTTGTGGCAAGCGTGACAGTTTCACCGTGTGATCGCCGCCCAAGTGGTTCTGCACTGCGGCCGTGGCGATGGCAGTGCGGGGCCAGAGCGCGTTGAAAGCGATGTTGTCGTTACGGAATTCCTCCGCCATGCCCAACACGCAGAAGCTCATGCCGAATTTCGCCATGCTGTAAGCCAGGTGCGGTGCAAACCAGCGCGGATTCAAGCTCAACGGTGGCGCCAGATTCAGCACGTGTGGATTGGCCGCTTTCTTCAGATGCGGCACGCACAGTTTGGAACAGAGGAACGTGCCGCGAAAATTGATGGAGTGCATCAGATCGAAGCGCTTCATATCCACATGCTCGGTATTGGTCAAGTTGATGGCGCTTGCATTGTTGACCAGGATGTCGATCCCACCGAATGTGGCCACCGCTTTTTCCACCGCTTCCGCCACCTGGGCTTCTTCCCGCACATCCACCACCAAGGGCAGGGCGCGACCGCCAGCCTGCTCGATTTCCTCGGCTGCGCTGTAGATGGTGCCGGGCAGCTTGGGATGGGGCTCCGTGGTCTTGGCGGCGATCACGATATTGGCGCCGTCTCGGGCGGCCTTGAGTGCGATTTCCTTACCGATGCCGCGGCTGGCGCCCGTGATGAACAGGGTTTTGTTCTTCAGATGACTCATGGTGTGTTCCCTCTGGCTTTGGTGAAGCCACTATAAACAAGACGAAAGCGGACGGCACGGCCGCGCCGGCGCGGGTGAATGATTTGTCATGCCGGGATGCCAGACGGGATTGGTATCGGGCGCATAACATTGCGTGACCGGTCTTTGTTGCCTATTTTTAGTTATACGGAGTATCGAATGCTGCGCCTAAAAGCGCAGAATGAATAGGGAAATTCGCCGAATGATGCAGCCCTTCGCCCGCCACTATTCCCGCAAAACGGTGTTCATTGCGCTCGGGGCAGCGGGTGTGTGCGCGGGGCTGATCTGCGCGGCGCCGGCCCTGGGCCTTCATCCTGCGGTCAGTGTGCTGTTGTTGATTGCATTGAGCATGGTCTTGGTGTTTGCGGGCCACATTCATATCCGTACTTTCCAGTACTCCACCTACCTACAAAACATTCTCGAAGCCTCGCCCTCGGGCATTCTCGCCATCGACGAGCAGGGCTTTGTGCGCTTTGCCAATCCCGCCGCGCGGCAGATTTTTGAATATGACGACATCGGACTGGTGGGGATTTCGGTGGAACAGTTGATTCCCACCTCGATCCGCGGCAAGCATCCGCAGTTACGTGCCAGTTTCCTGAAAGAGCGTCGCAGTCGACGCATGGGCGAAGGGCGCGACATTCACGGTGTTACCCGTAGCGGCGCGGAAGTGCCGTTGGAAATCGGTCTGACATTTCTGTCCGCCGGCGCGTCTCCCATGATCATTGTCGGCGTAATCGATATTCGCGAACTCAAAGCAGCACAAACCACCATTGTGCGGCAGAACATGAATTTGGCTCGCTCGGTGAAGGAGCTGGAGCAGTTTGCTTTCATTGCGTCGCACGATTTGCGCGAGCCGTTGCGCAAGGTGGCGAACTATGCCGAGATCATGCAGGAAGACTATAAAGCTGTTCTCGATGACGATGGTCGTGGTGTGTTACGTTCCATGTCCTCTGCTGTGCAACGTATGGAGCGTTTGCTGGATAGTTTGCTGAATTATTCCCGCATCACAACGCGAGCTCAGCCATTGGAATCCGTATCGCTGATGGATGTGCTTTCCGATGTGGTGGAGGATCTTTCTCTCAGCATTGGTGAAGCCCGTGCCCAGGTTATCGCTGCGGGGCTGCCGTCAGTCATGGGCGATCGCAATCAGCTGCGACAACTGTTCCAGAACCTTATATCCAATAGTCTTAAATACCACCGTGACGAAGTGCCTCCGGTTATCAGAATAGAATCGAATAACCGGCCGGCGCCCAATGGTGATCCGCACTATGTAGCGATTGTTGTTCGCGATAACGGCATTGGTTTCGACAACCAATACAGCGAACTTATTTTTGATGTTTTCAAGCGCTTGCACGGGCGCGACAAGTACCAGGGCACCGGAATGGGGCTGGCGATTTGCCGCAAAATCGTGGAGCGTCACGAAGGATTCATCCAGGCATCAGGTGAAGTGGATGGGGGTGCGGAGTTTTGCATCTGGTTAAAAAAGGGTAGAGTCAGATAGGTTGAAGGGAATGCGAACAGTCGATGAGTTCGTGAATTTTTCACATAAAAAGCAGTGTCCGGTTGCGCGTGGTCAGATGTTAACCAATACTGGTTTTGACCGTGCGATGGCCTCTGCGCCGGGACAGGAATGGTTATGGTAGCGGTAAATAGCCCCTCAGAAGCAGCGGCTTTGGCTGCGATTCTGATTGTGGATGATGACTTGGAAGACGTGCAATTCATCAAGCGCGCTTTCAAAAAAAACAACGTGGCTAACCCGTTGTTTTCCGTTTTTTCAGGCGAAGAAGCGTTGGATTTCTTACGCAGGTGTGACAATCAAAGTCGGACCTATCCAGGCCTGATTTTGCTCGATCTGAATATGCCGGGTGTCGGTGGGATGGAAACCTTGCGCCGGGTCAAACAGAACGAACGCTGGCGGCAGATTCCTGCGGTGATTTTTACTACATCCAAAGCCGAAGAGGATGTGCTCACGTCTTACAGCATGGGCGCCAACTCTTTTATCAGCAAGCCGTTCGGTTTCGAAGGCTTGACCGATGTGGTAGCGCAGATCAGCTCCTATTGGTTGGGTGTTGCGGCCCTGCCTTCCAAAACAGCCGAGTAATGAAATGCAGACACAGTTGCGGGCTCCCGCAGTTAAGAATTCAGATCAGAATCTGAAATTGCTTTTGGTCGATGACGATGATGAGGATCTCTATTACCTCAAGCGTCTGTTGAAGCAATCGGGTCGATCGCACGATGTCTTGGAAGCGCGCAATGTGGATCAGGCAGTGGAGCAACTGCAACAGCAACCGGATTTGGTTCTGCTGGATTTTTACCTGGGCCATCAGACTGCGTTTGATCTGCTACAGCGGATGCAAAAATCCGGCTGTCAATTGCCGGTGATTTTGCTGACGGGCCATGATGATGCGGAAATCGATCAGCTGGCGTTGAATAAAGGCATTGCCGACTACCTGCCGAAGCGCCTCGTCAATCCCACAATTCTGGATCGCTCCATTCGTTATGCCCACCGTGATTTTCAGCGCCTGCAACAGCTGGAATATCTGGCGCACTACGACACGCTTACCGGGCTGTGTAATCGCCGCCTGTTCATGGATCGGTTGCAACACGCTTATGAAAATGCCAAGCGGCATTGCACCACAGGCGCGCTGTTATATATCGATGTCGATGGTTTCAAGCAAATCAATGACGACCTGGGCCACGCCACCGGCGATGAACTGCTGAAAGTAGTGGCGGAGCGCATGAGCCTGGTGGTGCGTAGTGCCGATACGGTGGCGCGTTTCGGTGGCGATGAGTTTGTGATCCTGCTGGAAAATATTGGTGCCCCTGAAGCGCACCGTGTAGCGCAAAAATTATTGTATGCGATGGAGAAACCGGTGCCGCTGCGGACCGGGCCGGTGCAATGCTCGCTGTCCATCGGGTTGTGTGGATTTTCCGCCGATTCCGGATCGCCGGATGAAATCCTGTCGAGTGCTGACCGCGCGCTGTATCAGGCCAAGCTGATTGGCAAGCATACCTACTGTTCCTTCAACCAGCGTTTGATGGAGTCGCTCACCCGGCGCACGTTGATTGAACGTCTGGCACAGCAAGCGGTGGATACCGGTGATTTCTTCCTGCATTACCAGCCGCGCATGAGCAGCCACAGCCATCATGTGGCCGGGTTCGAAGCGCTGGCGCGCTGGCCGCGTCGGGAAAATGTGGAGCTGTCACCGGCAGACTTCATTCCGGTGTTGGAAACATTGGGGTTGATGGACCGCTTCACCCAGTGGGTGATCGACAAGGCTCTGGCTGACTTTCCCCGTTTGCAGAAATGGGCGCCCGGATGTGTGTTGTCATTCAATATGTCATCCAGCAGTTTTGCCAATGACCGGGTGAAGGACTATCTGCTGCAAAAAGTGGAGAAGGCGGGAATCGACCCGACCTGCATTGAAGTGGAAGTTACTGAGAGTTTGTTTATCGAGCGGCCCGAATCTGCCGTGCGCATTCTGTCTGAGCTGCGCGCAAAAGGCGTGCGGGTGGCGCTGGATGATTTCGGCACCGGCTATTCGTCGCTGAGTTACCTCAACCAATTGCCTATCGATACCATCAAGCTGGACCGTCAATTCCTGGAGCAGGTGCCGGCAGTGCCGCGCAGTACATTGCTGGTGGCCACCATCGTCGACCTCGCCTGTAATCTGGAGCTGAACGTGGTGGCGGAGGGAGTGGAACACGAACCGCAGAAATTGTTCCTACAATCCTGCGGCTGTCATGAGATGCAGGGCTACCTTACCGGCAAGCCCATGTCGCTGGATGAACTGCAGGTGTTTTTCAGCGGACCGGTTTGACCGGCCGCCACGGAATTTTCAAACGCAACGTTTACCGTAACCGGCTTTTATCGTAACCGATATTGCTCCGCACCAAACGAATATGACCAGGTCTGCTCGTCCAAGTGCATAAAAGTGTTGGGTGGTAATCCATAAATCCAGCCATTGATCACGTCCTTGCCGCGTTGCACTGCATCACGGGCATCGATCGTTTTATACCAGCGATACAGCGCGGGAAAATCCTGCTTGATATGCACGTCGATCAGCCGCAGCGCCCGTATCCAGGGCCACAGCGCGATATCCGCAATGGAATACTGCGCGCCTGCGATAAATGCATGCTGGGATAATTCCTTTTCCAACACCCGACATTGCCGTAGCACTTCGTTGAAATAACGCTGGCGGGCATAGGGCTGCTCCATGCGTGCGTATCGGATGAAGTGGTGGGCCTGACCATGCATTGGGCCCACACCGGCCACCTGGAAAAACAGCCATTTCAGCACGGCATAGCGCTGTTGCGGGTCGGTTGGCAGCAATTGCCCGCTCTTTTCCGCCAGGTAAATCAGGATGGCGCCGGTTTCAAACACCTCGACGGGATTACCGCCGCCGATAGGATTGCTGTCCACGATGGCGGGCAGTTTGTTATTGGGATTGATAGCCAGGTATTCGGGTTTGAATTGGTCGCCCTTGGTGATGTCGTAGGGAATCACTTCATAGGGCAGCCCGATTTCCTCGAGCATGATGGAAATCTTGTGGCCGTTCGGCGTGGGAACCGTGTGCAGCTGAATCATGGCGGGTGTCCGTTGGCTGTTTTTGTTATTGGGTTGCCAAGGGATACTGCCGAAGAGTGACCAAATGGTCAAGAAACTGGACGGATGGTTTTTGGCGAGGTTTGTTCGTTGAACTTGAAAGCGCCGGCACTCCCGCAGGTAATGCCGGCCGCTCGAATGATGGTGGGATGCGGCTCAGCCGTCCCGCAACCCGTTCGCCACCACGCGGAATTCGTCCGCCAGTTCCTCGGGCGACTGGATGCTCACGCCCAGATCCTTGGCCAGACCATCGCGCAGGCTGTAGATCCAGCCGTGAATGTTCAGGGCCTGACCGCGCTCCCAAGCCCGCTGCACCACGTGGGTGTGAGCCACGTTCTTCACCTGCTGCATCACGTTCAGCTCACAGAGGAAGTTCAGGCGGTCGTCTTCGTTTTCGAAGGCGTCCATGCGGTACTTGTTGCGGTAATACAGGTTCTTGATGGCGTACAGCCAGTTGTCGATCAGGCCGTGATGGGTGCCGTCCAGGGCGGCGCGAATACCGCCGCAACCATAGTGGCCCACTACCAGCACATGTTTCACTTTCAATACTTCCACCGCGTATTCCAGTACCGACATGCAGTTGAAGTCGGTATGCACCACCAGGTTGGCGATATTGCGGTGTACGAACACTTCACCCGGCAGCAGCCCGATGATCTCGTTGGCAGGCACCCGGCTGTCGGCACAACCGATCCACAGGTATTCCGGGGCCTGGGTTTTCGACAGCCGCTCAAAGAAATGCGGGTCCGACTCTTTCACGCGGTCCGCCCAGGCCACATTGTTCTTCAGCAGTTCGTAAAGCTTCGCCATATGAGGACTCCCCGATTCATATTTCAACCGGGCAGATCATAGTGACCGGCAGGGGGGCCTGTCGATCACTTCAGCACGCGGAAATGTATCCCGGTTTTACAAGATCCGTACTGGCCCCGGCCGACACCTGAAATCAGGCGAATATCTGTTGATAAACGTCCTCGTAGTGGTCGGCGAAATGCACCGTCAGGCCCTTGCGGATGTAGTCCGGCAGTTCGTCATAATCGCGCCGGTTGGCCTCGGGCATGATCAGCTCGCGGATCTTCAGGCGTCGGGCCGCGATCACCTTCTCGCGGATACCCCCCACCGGCAGCACTTGCCCGGTCAGGGTGATTTCCCCGGTCATGGCCAGGGGTCGTGGCAGCCGTTGCTGACGGGCCAGCGACAGCAGGGCCGTGGTCATGGTGATACCGGCGCTGGGGCCGTCCTTGGGGGTGGCACCCTCGGGTACGTGCAGGTGAATGAAGGCTTTCTCGAAGAAGGCCGGGTCGCCGCCGTATTGCAGCGCGTGGGATGCCGCGTAGCTGTAGGCGATCTCAGCGGATTCCTTCATCACATCCCCCAACTGGCCGGTGAGCTTGAAACCGGCCTGGCGATGGTGAATGGCATTGGCCTCGATCGGCAGGGTAGCGCCGCCCAAACTGGTCCAGGCCAGGCCCGTCACCACGCCGATGCCCCGAATTGGCTTCTCGTCGCGGAAGATCGGCTTGCCCAGGAAATCCTCCAGGTTCTCCGGCGTCACGCTGATGGCGACCTTGGGTTTCTCCAGCAGCCGCACCACCGCCTTGCGCACGATCTTGTTCAGGTTTTTCTCCAGATTGCGCACGCCGGCCTCGCGGGCGTAGCCCTCGATAATGGTGCGCAGCGCCGGGTTGGAAATCTTCAACAGGGATTTCTTCACCCCGGCCCGTTCCAGCGATTTGGGCCACAGGTGGTTGCGGGCAATCGCCAGTTTTTCCTCCGTGATGTAGCCGGACAGCCGGATCATATCCATCCGGTCCAGCAGCGGGCTGGGAATGGTGTCGAGCTGATTGGCGGTGCACACGAACAGCACCTTGGACAGGTCCAGCCGCAGATCCAGATAGTGGTCGAGGAATTCCTTGTTCTGCTCTGGGTCCAGTACTTCCAGCAAAGCGGACGCGGGATCGCCCTGATAGGACGCACCGATCTTGTCGATCTCATCCAGCATGATCACCGGGTTCGACACCTCAACGTCCTTCAGCGCCTGCACCAGCTTGCCGGGCATGGCGCCGATGTAGGTGCGACGGTGGCCCTTGATCTCGGCCTCGTCGCGCATGCCCCCTAAGCTGAAGCGATAGAAAGGGCGCCCCAACGCTTGCGCAATGGATTTGCCTATGGAGGTTTTGCCCACGCCGGGCGGGCCCACCAACAACAGGATCGAACCGCTGATCTCGCCTTTATACGCACCCACCGCCAGGAATTCGATGATGCGGTCTTTCACGTCGTCCAGGCCGTCGTGGCCCTTGTCCAGCTCCTTACGGGCGTGGGCGATGTCCAGCTTGTCCTCGGAATACACGCCCCAGGGCACCGACGTGGTCCAGTCCAGGTAATTGCGCGTCACCGCGTATTCCGGCGAGCCGGTTTCCAGCATCGACAGCTTGTGCAGCTCGTCGTCGATTTTCTTCTGCACAGGTGCAGGCACGGTGCAACGTTCCAGCCTTTGGCGGAATTCGTCGGCGTCGCTTTCCTTGTCGTCCTTGGCGATGCCCAGTTCCTTCTGGATCACTTTTAACTGCTCGCGCAGGAAGAAATTGCGCTGATGTTCTTCCAGCTTGGCGTTCACCTGACGGTTGATCTGCATGTGCAGGCGCGCCACCTCCAATTCTTTCTTCAGCAGCAGCAACACTTTTTCCATGCGCTTCAGCAGCGGCACCGCGTCCAGCACATCCTGTAGATCGGAGGCATCGGCCGTGGTGAGGCCGGCGGCAAAATCCGTCAGTGGCGAGGGTTCATTGGGGCTGAAGCGGTCCAGGTAACTGCGCAGTTCCTCGGAATAGAGCGGGTTGATCGACACCAGCTCCTTGATGGAATCGATGATGGCGATGGCGTAGGCCTTGATCTCCTGCGCGTTTTCCTGGCGCGGTGACGGATAGGTGACACTGGCCAGCAATGGCGGCTGCCGGTGCAGCCATTTATGAATCCAGGCGCGGCGGATGCCTTGCGCGATGAACTGGATCTTGCCTTCGGCCCGCACCACGTTGTGCACGCGCACCACGCAGCCCATGCGGGCGAAGCGGTCGGGGATCAGCAGGTGGTCGGCGGGCTCCGGCGCCCAGCTCAGAGCCAGGCATTTGTGCGACGTTTTGCCCACGCGCTCAATCGTCGTTAGCCAGGGGTCCTCGTCCACGATGATCGGCTGCACCTGGGCCGGGAAATAGGGCTTGTTGGAGATCGGAAGCACGTACAGACGGTCAGGCAGGGCGCTGTCCGGCAGGATGAGGGCGTTGTGTTGCACCTCTTCCACCTGTTCGATGATTTCCAGTTCGTCGTGTAATTCAGACATGAATCGGGGGTCCGCTCGGGTGGTGGGGATAATTCCCTTTTATATCGGGGTGTTGGTGGAGATTTCAACAGGGGATTTGGAAAAGGCTGGTGCACCCCATTCTACGGCGTAGGACGGGGTCTGGAGGCGTATGAACGGCGGTTTGGAGCGTATGCACGCCTTTTGGGGCCGTATGAACGGGGTTTTGGGGCGTATGCATGGCTTTTGGGGCCGTATGAACGATGGCTTGGAGCGTATGCATGGCGTTTGGGGCCGTATGAACAGGTTGCTGTTCTTCAATGGGCGATGGCGGGGAGAGAATATCGGCGCGTTGAAGTAGATGCTTCTGCTTTTCAGCATTGGTCAGTATGCAAAGTAGTGAATGCTAGGGGCCGCGTTTCGTCCAGTGGCGGCCGCGAGAGTCTTGAGCCGTTTGTAGGTTCAGGCTGAAACAATCAGCATTGGTCAACGGCCCTGAAAAGCTGATGCTGTTGAAAAACTCGATGCTCCGCTAGCTGGAACCATTGGCATTTGCATTTCCGACGGAGACACCTCACCAATTGCGCAATATTTGTTCACGTTTTGCGGTAAAAGCATTGCGAATATCGGGTTGCCGGTTATTTCAATCAACAGTTTTCCCTTTGCCGATATATCGTCGCCATTCGTCTTAAATTTTGTGCAAGTGCGGTCATCACGAACTCATCATTCGCGCCACTTAAGCCTCTCAACCGCAATCGAACCAGATTTAAATTTCGTTTCATGTGAGCAAAAGCCATTTCGACTTTCTTGCGTTCCCGGAGAGACTTCTCAAACTCCGGACTTTGATTGATTTTCCGAACGGTATCTCTGACATTTTCAAATATACTTCGTGTGATTTTTCTGTTCGGCGTATTAGGGCAGCATCGGCTCTTGAGTTCACATAAGTCGCAGTCCGACTTACTGGCTTTATAGATGATGGTGTCAGCCTTGGTAATGCCTGTCCGTGGTTCTTTAAATGGTCTACGCGATCGGAGCAATAGTTTTCCCTTTGGGCATTCGTATCGATCTAATTCATTATCCCAAACAAAATCACTTGCCGAAAAGCTGCCATCGGTTCTCTGCGACTTATCCCCAGACTGGAATGTGGGGTTCGATGTTCTTTTCCGTTACCAGATAGTTGAGACTGTGAGCCGATCCATAGGCAGTATCTGCCATTAGCCGCTTTGGCTTTATGTGGTGATTCTGTTCAATCCGATCAATCATGACTTGAGTCGCTTTTACCTCCAGCGTCTTGGTGCTCGGTGGGGCCTCCACATCGACAATAATATTGTTTTCAACGTCGATCATATAATTGGTCGAGTAGATAAACTCTGCTCGACCTCTGACGGCCATCCACTGCGACATTGGATCTGTCAGGGAAATATTTTTCTGTGGACGTCGATAGTCTGAATTTTCTTCCAATGCGTTCAGATACTCTCGAACGGGCCTGGATTCAACTCTATCGGGTACCCAGCCTGAACCGCTTGCGTTATCGACGGCCCGCGTCCGGCTGACATCGGCAGCGATGTAACTTGCATCTGTTGCAAATCCTTCGCCTTTAACCAGTCCAGCATCCACGCATTTTCGAACCACCATATTAAAGACACTTCGAAACAGATCGCTTTCGCGAAAGCGTCCATGCCGATTCTTGGAAAACGTCGAATGGTTGGGAATGTTGTCCTCAAGCCCTAACCGACAAAACCATCTGTAGGCCAAGTTATAGTTCACTTCCTCGCACAGACGTCGTTCCGACCGAATGCCATAGCAATAACCCACCAATAGCATGCGGATCATCAATTCTGGATCTATCGAAGGACGACCGGTGTGACTGTAAAAAGGCTCGAGGTGTTCCCGAATCCGATCGAAGTCCAAAAAGCGATCAATATGGCGTAGGAGATGGTTCTCAGAAATATGCCGTTCCAGGTAGAAATCATAGAA
Organism: Dongiaceae bacterium; assembly: GCA_035539495.1. Taxonomy (GTDB): domain Bacteria; phylum Pseudomonadota; class Gammaproteobacteria; order Pseudomonadales; family Ketobacteraceae; genus Ch67. Next base: position 255 of record DATLII010000051.1, on the reverse strand, counting down.
AAGAGAATTTTGCTGAGCAGGCAAGCTTCCCATCATGGCGACGATGACTCAGAAATAGGCGGTAAGGAATTATCGCATTACTGGAGTTTTTCAACAGTATCAGCTGATTGCAGTCATTCGGACGGAAGGCTGAGCTGAGGGGTTTCGATTCACAATGATCGTCCCTTCACTCCTTTTCTTATAAACCCTTCTAGCAAATTGGCAGGCTCTACCATTCGATGAAAGACGTAATTACTCTTACAACAATAGACTAAG
>DATLII010000050.1:0-1647 GCA_035539495.1 Dongiaceae bacterium | reverse complement strand
GACGATTTCGGAGACCCGCTCGGGCAGGCGCTTGCCGGTGCGCAGGTAGAACGGCACGCCGGCCCAGCGCCAGTTGTCCACTTCCGCCTTCAGCGCCACGAAGGTCTCGGTGCGCGAATCCTCGCGGCCCAGTTCGTCCAGATAGCCGGGCACCGCCATGCCGTTGACCGCGCCGGCGCGGTACTGGCCACGCACGGTCATGTGGCTGATCTCGTCGGCGGTGATCGGACGCAGCGAACGCAGCACCTTCAGCTTCTCGTCGCGCACGGCATCGGCTTCCAGCGCCGCCGGCGGCTCCATCGCCACCAAGCAGAGCAACTGCAGAATGTGATTTTGCACCATATCGCGCAGCGCACCAGCGCCATCATAGAAGCTGGCACGACCTTCGAGGCCAACAGTTTCCGAAATGCTGATCTGTACGTGATCGATAGATTTCGCATCCCACAGATGCTCAAACATGCCATTGGCAAAACGCAGCGCCAGCAAGTTTTGTACGGTTTCTTTACCGAGATAGTGATCGATACGGAAGATAGCATCTTCACTGAAGTATTCAGCGATCTGACTATTAATTTCCTCTGCCGTTTTGGCGTCATAACCCAAGGGCTTTTCCACCACTACACGGGAGGTGGCGGTAATCAAACCAGTCTCGTGCAAATGTTTGCAGCAGATACTGAACACTGAGGGGGGGGTAGAGAGATAGAACACACGCTGGCTGTTGCCACCGCTATTTAGCAATTGCGCCAAAGCGTCCCAATGCTCATCTTTAGTACCAATATCGACAAATACCGGAAACAGGCATTTGGAAAATGCATCCCAAGCGGCAGCATCAAACTCATCTGAGTTGAGGTGTTTTTCTGCGGCATCGCGCACCTTGTCTTTGTATTCAGCAACCATCTGGGTATTGCGGCAGGTTGGAATAATGCGTGAGCCTGCGGCCAAAGAGCCTTCGCGATGGGCGCGATAGAGACCGGGAATCAACTTGCGCAGAGCCAAATCGCCAGCGCCACCAAAGATGACAAAATCAAATGCTTCAAGCATGAGGGGTAATCCTGTTTGTGAATCTTGAAAAGTGGATTTACTTTTTAAAAACGAAGACCCCGAACACAGGTTCGGGGTCCAGGATTTAACGGGCAATTACCAGTTAAATACAGTAGCTCCTTCTTCAGCCAATCCCACTGTGGCGCGGAGGGGCGCAAACAATTCACGCCCCATACCATAGTGAACTGGTGATAAATCACACTGGGCAGGTTGGCGAGCACTTAGCTCCTCCTCACTGACCAGCAGTTGTAATGTGCCGGATTCAGCATCCAATTCAATCATGTCGCCATCGCGGATCAGGCCGATGGGACCGTTATCCAGGGCTTCCGGCGTCATGTGGATCGCTGCCGGAATCTTACCAGAGGCGCCAGACATACGGCCATCAGTCAGAAGGGCCACCTTAAAACCGCGATCCTGCAATACACCCAGCGGTGGAGTCAGCTTATGCAACTCAGGCATTCCGCAGGCCTTTGGCCCCTGGAAACGCACCACTGCAATAAAGTCTTTTTCCAGATCGCCGCGCTTGAACGCGGATTGCAACTCTTCCTGGCTGTGGAACACGATCGCAGGAGCAACCACTTTGCGATGATCCGCTTTGACTGCGGAAAT
>DATLII010000049.1:0-4494 GCA_035539495.1 Dongiaceae bacterium | reverse complement strand
CTACGTCATTGCTGCCGGGCAATCACAATCCGCGCATCGCCTGATTACGTTTGCGAACGCATTTGGAAAATCCACTGGCGTGTTTGACGGCTATTTCATCCACAGCCGTCTGGGCAAAGGCATTCCGGAATTGGGCGGTGGCGGCTCAGCGCCAATATCACAATCACCGCAGGCCGATGTCATTCCGCCAGAAGTGGTGCGAATTCGTGAGGATCTGGGCATTCCGGTTATGAATCTGCAGGCCGAAACGGATCAGATCACGCTCGGCGCACTGTCCAGCCGCCAGGACGACTCAGAGTATTTCCGACTGTGGGAAATGGCGGGCGCTTCCCACGCCGATGTGTATGTCAGTGGCACCGGCCTAAGCGATAGCGGAAACAATCTGAGCGCAGCCACTGTACGGCTCAAGAAAACGGCGATTCCCGTATTCAATATTTGCAACGAATACATCAACAGCGCACCCCAGCACCATTTCATCGCCAAAGCGGCCATGCGAGCGCTGAACTCCTGGATAGTCGATGGCATTGCGCCTCCGACATTTCCGCGACTGGAAATCAATGCCACCGGCGACGGCTTCGAAACCGATGAGCATGGCAATGCGTTAGGCGGGATTCGTACGCCTTATGTGGATGTGCCCACTGCGAAGCTGTCGGGATTGAACAACGCAGCGCGCAAGGGTGATGGTCTGTGCTTTTTGTTCGGCTCCACCCAGATGCTGGACGATGCAACCTTGTATTCCCTGTATCCAACGCATGATGACTATGTCGCGGCGGTTACCACATCGACCGACGACGCTGTGAATGCCGGCGCGCTGCTGTCTGAAGATGCAAAGCTGGTTATCGCGGCTGCGAAGGCAGCGAATATTCCGCCCGCGCCGGTAGTTGAATCGGAACCGGCAAAATCCGGAGCACAGCAATAACATCAACGTAGCATGCCCTATCTGTCTCAACCTGATGGGCATGCTCTCTCCGCTGACAGCTATTATTCAAGGTTCGTACTGACCCAGCGTCATATCGCACGGTTGGATTGTGCACGGTCAGATAGGTTGGCTGGCAAACGCTTTTGGCCTGATGGTAAACTCAAGTACCGAAGGCCTGAACGGATCTCTTCCTGTCCACTGCCGCAGCCAAAATAGCCATGAACAACAATAACAAAGCCGCTTTACCCGGCTTTCTCAGTCCCGATTCATCCCCGCCCGCCTTCCTGGTTGAATGGCGGGAAGGTTCCGCGCAATCCAAATCCAGTGAACGCATTTATTGGGAATTGCCAGAGGCAGACGCCCGTTTTCGTGCTCCCAGCAAACTACGCAATGCCGTTGCCACACTTTATACCGATACGACCTACGTCGAAGTCAGCGACATCGATTGGGCGGCGCCGACCACGCTGACTTTCACACCCAACCGCATTGGTTTTACCACCGCAATTTCGGCTTCCTCCGCCGTGCAATACGGTTATGTGCAGGAAAAACGGTTGCGAGCTGCGGGCGCAGGCAAAATCATTTTTATCCTGCCTGGCCAGGAAATCGTGGCACAGATGGCGCCTGGACGAATTTACGCCGTCACCTGTACGTTCGATACCGCCTATGCCGAAAGCATTCTCGGGGTGCTGGATCGGCTTTCGCACACACAGCTGCACAACGCGCTGGATTTACGCAGCCCGCTGATGTCCTCGCTGCTGCTGCGGTTGATGCATGAAGCCCTCTATCCCGGCCCTATCAGTCAGTCCGTTGCCCAGTCATTCGGGCACGCCATGCTAACCGAGTGCGCGCATTGGCTGAAAACGCAGGATCTGCAATGTGGCACGGACACCGTGGGGCTGATGACCACGCGGGAATTACAGATCATCGAAGAATACCTGGCAGGATTATCCGGCAAGGCACCCAGTGTTGCCGATCTGGCATCCGCCTGTGGTTTCAGCGAACGTTACTTCGCCAAGCTGTTTCGTGAGCTGACGGGCATTCCCATCTCGCAGTACATCAAAGCCGTACAAGTATCGAAGGCCAAAAACCTGTTGCTTGAAACCAGTTTACCGCTAAAAGAGATCGCCTATCGGCTGGGTTACAGCACCTCGGCCAACTTCTCGGCATCGTTTCGTGCGGCCACGGGTAGCACGCCGGGCCAATACCGCAAGTCCCCCTGATCTCGCTCGCAGGATCGAAGATCAATATAAATAACAAGCCCTCAATATCCTTTCCGTTTGTTTCACTCTCCATAAGTTTTTAAGGTTTATCCAGGAATTAGCACCACTGCAGCACTTCTACGTAAGTGCTGTCGGGAAAGCGTTGCCTGTCGAAATGAACATCGCGACGGTTCTGTTGCGCGAATCGTTAAAAATAAAAACTGGAGGAGCAGAACCCTATGAACGTGAATGTGAAAAAGGCCCCGGCGCCGTTGCAGGCGGTCGATGTCGAGTCATTGGGTTTGCAGCCCCGCTCGTCATTCAGCCCTGTTCAACTTTGGGCTTGGGTGGGCGGCCTGATTCTCGCCATCCAACTGTACATCTGGGGCAAATGGATTACTGGGCCCTATTTCGTGCGCGTGCCACCAGGGCCGAGTGATCCGCCGATGTACATGAAGACCATTCTCACGATCTGGACCACGGTGATCATGATTGGGCTTCCCGTCGGTATTTATTATTTCATCGTGCGTCCCTGGCGTGCAGAACGACGCATCACCACGGACGGCATGTTGCTGGTGGCGTGCGGACTGCTGTTTTTCCAGGATCCATTGCTGAACTACTTCAACACATGGAGCACGTACAACACCTGGATGTGGAATCGCGGATCCTGGGTGCAGGATATTCCGGGCTGGGTTTCTTATGGCGAACCCGGTCGGATGATGGCGGAACCTCTGTTGATGAACGCGCCGGGTTATTCCTACGGCGTTCTGCTGTGCACAATTCTCGGATGCTGGGTGATGCGGCGCGCCAAAATGCGTTGGCCGAACATAAGCAACATAGGCTTGATCGGTGTTTTGATCGCATGGACATTTTTCTTCGATCTGGTAATCGAAGGATTGTTCCTGATGCCGATGGGTCTGTTCACGTATCCCGGCGCGATTCGCTCGTTGTCGATTAATGCCGACACCTACTATCAATGGCCGCTTTATGAAGGGTTGATGTGGGGTGGTGTGCAAGCGGGTCTCTGTTCGTTGCGCTATTTCACCGATGATCGTGGTCGCACATTTGTAGAACGCGGATTGGAGCGCGTGCAGGGCGGATTTCTGAAGCAGCAGTTAACCCGTTTTCTAGCGATTTTTGCAGCTTGCAGCATGTTCTTCTTCGTCTGCTACAACCTGCCGGCGCAGTGGCTTGCCATGCACGCTGATCCCTGGCCAGAAGACATTCAAAAACGCTCGTATTTCACGATGGGTATTTGCGGTGAAGGCACTGGACGTCTGTGCCCGCATCCCTCACTACCAATCGACACTAAAAAATCGGTTTATGTCGGTGCCGATGGACAGCTGGTGATTCCTGAAGGCGTGGAAATTCCAAAAATCATTCCGTACGAAAAAGGGGAGCAATAATATGACGACAGCCGGTGTTGGCTCCATACTCGCCCGTTCCGCAGCAGAGGCACCGTTCTATCGGGGCGCGGGTGATGAAGTTGATGTATTTCGTGCGGCAGCCCGACGTGGCCTGCCAGTACTGTTGAAAGGCCCGACTGGATGCGGCAAAACCCGCTTCGTGGAAACCATGGCGCACGAATTGGGCCGCGAGTTAATCACTGTCGCCGGCCATGAAGATCTGACCTCTGCTGATTTGGTGGGACGCTTTCTGCTGAAAGGTGGCGAAACGGTTTGGGTGGATGGGCCGCTGACACGCGCCGTGCGGGAAGGCGCCATCTGTTATCTGGATGAAGTGGTTGAAGCACGTCAGGACACGACTGTTGTCATCCATCCGTTGGCGGATCATCGCAGGGAATTACCGATTGATCGGTTGGGTGTCACGCTGCAAGCGGCACCCGGATTTCAACTGGTGATCTCGTACAATCCGGGATATCAGAGTGTGCTCAAGAGCATCAAGGAATCCACTCGTCAGCGTTTCGTTGCGATTGAACTGGATTTTCAACCGCCCGAGATCGAAATCGAAGTCGTCGCGCACGAAGCCGGTATCGACCATGAGACAGCGAAGATGCTGGTTAAGGTCGGCGGCGCGATTCGCAAATTGAGCGGCGCACAATTGCGGGAAGTTGCATCCACCCGCATGCTGATTATGACCGGGGGACTCATTGCCGAGGGACTTGGCCTGCGCAGCGCACTGCGTGCTGGTATTGTACAAGCGCTGTCGGATGATCCCGATGTAGTGCGCGCACTCGACGAACTGGTGGAAAATCTGGTAGCGCGGTCATGAGTATTTCCGCTGCGGTTGGCGTTGACCGTTTCCGGTTTATCGCAACGTTCATTGTGGGACGATCCATCAGCGTGATGGAAGCGCCCGTAGGCGAAGCCGCGCACACCGATGGGCAATTCGTATTTTTCTCGGCTGGTCGTTCGA
>DATLII010000048.1:0-2941 GCA_035539495.1 Dongiaceae bacterium | reverse complement strand
TTTCAGGCCGGTGTTCAGGTGGTCGATCACCGCATCGAAGCGCGGTTTCAGCAGCTCCGCGTGCTGACGCATGATATTCAGCAGGCCCGAGTAATCACCGAAGAATTTCACGTGGCGCAGCTGATTCACTTTGTCCGGACCGATGGTGATGATGCCCAGGTGCTTCTTGAAGTGCTTCAGGTTTTCCAGCGACGCGCCCATGAATGCCAGACCGGCGCCAGCGAACGTGATTTTCGAGGTGGAACCGAAGATGAACAGGGAATCCTCGGTGCCGTTTTGGCGTGCGATGTCCATTACGTTGGCCAGCGGCTGGGCGTCGTCATGGAAAGCGTGGATGCAATAGGCGTTGTCCCACATTACACGGAAATTCGGCCCGGCGATCTTGCCCAGCTTGGCGATGCGCTCTACCACTTGGTCGCTGTACACGATGCCCGACGGGTTCGAGAAACGTGGCACGCACCAGATGCCCTTGATCAGCTTGTCCGCCTTCACCAGGCTTTCCACCTGATCCATGTCAGGTCCGTTGGCATCCATCGCGACCGGAATCATCTCAATCCCCAGTTCCTCGCAGATACCGAAGTGGCGATCGTAACCGGGCACCGGGCACAGGAACTTGATCTTGCCTTCCTTGTTCCAGGCCGTCGCCGCACCACGCACACCAAAGTTGTGGGCGTAGTTCAGAGTTTGGAACATCAGGGTCAGGGAGGCGTTACCGCCGATCAGCGTCTCGTCAGGCTTCACACCCAGCATCTGGCTGAACAGAGCCTTGGCTTCGGGCTGCCCGTCCAGGCCACCGTAGTTGCGGCTATCAGTGCCATCGGCGCCCTTGTATTGACCGGCCAGAATGCCGTCGAGGCGGTTGGACAGATCCAACTGGGCGCTATTGGGTTTACCGCGGGTGAGGTCCAGGCTCAATTTGGCGGCCTGAAACTGGGCGTAACGACTTTCCAGATCGGCCAGCGCAGCCTGCAATTGTTCTTTCGACGCTTGATCAACGTACAAGGCACATTCCCTCTTGTGAAGACATCATGTGGGTTGTGAAGACATCATGTGAGGACGACGGGCCGTGCTTTAACAGCCCGTGAAAGCCCGACACTATAGTGAGTCAGAAGCTGATTGCAAGCCTGCGGAGACGGGTTGCGGGGCGTTTTGTGAAGCGTCCGCCGGGCCTGAGAAAATCGCCAAAAGCGCCGGCCGAACGGGATAACCCATTGAAAGATTTTCGGAAAAAAGGAGTTGACCAACCTGGGAAGCCCCATTAATATACGCGACCTCAGCACCGATCCACAGTAGCTCAGTGGTAGAGCAAGCGGCTGTTAACCGCTTGGTCGCAGGTTCGAGCCCTGCCTGTGGAGCCAATACAAAAAAGGGGAACCGATATGGTTCCCCTTTTTCTTTCCAGTCATTTTTAAGCGTCAACCGGCTTTAAATTCCCGCCAGTTAATTCACCAACTCTTTCCACTTCTTGAGGCTGACGACTTCTGCCAGGGGCGCGGATTCCGGCTTGGCTGCCTCGATCTCCCGCTCCTTCCACACCAGATCCTCCAGCTCGCCCTGCGGACTAAACCCGATGGGAATGCCCTGCAGCAACTCGCGGACACCGGCGCAATCTTCCAGCACACATAACTGCTCCAGTTCCCGCACAATCTTGCCCAAGGCCGTCCAATCCAACGCGAACTCGGTGGCACGCATCACACGGGGATGGGCCGTGGCCGTCACCTTGTCGCCGATCAGCAGCTCTTCATACAACTTCTCGCCAGGGCGCAGGCCGGTATAGACGATCTCGATATCGCCCTCGCCGTTAGGCTCTTTCACCTGATAACCCATCAGCAGAATCATTTTGCGGGCCAGATCGTCGATCCGCACCGGATCGCCCATATCCAGCACAAACACATCACCGCCCTTCGCCATGGCACCGGCCTGGATCACCAGTTGGGCTGCCTCGGGAATCGTCATGAAATAACGGATGATCTCGGGATGGGTCACCGTTACCGGACCGCCCTTCGCGATCTGCTCACGGAACAGGGGAATCACCGAACCGGACGAACCCAGCACATTACCGAAGCGCACCATGCTGAACAGCGTGCGGCTGTTGCGCTTCTCCATACCTTGCAGCACCAGCTCGGCCAAACGCTTACTCGCACCCATGATGTTGGTGGGGCGCACCGCTTTGTCGGTGGAAATTAAAACGCAGGTTTCCACGCCGCAGCGATCAGCTACCTCGGCCACATTGAGCGTGCCGAATACATTATTGCGAATGCCGGCCACCACGTTGTACTCCACCAGCGGCACATGCTTGTAGGCGGCTGCGTGGTAGATGGTCTGCACTTTCAGCGCATGCACGCTGGTCTCCAATTGCTTGCGATCTACAACCGATCCCAGCATAGGGATGATCCGCACGTTCGAACCTGCGGCACGCACTTGAGCATCCAGCTCTCGCTCAATCTGATACAGTGCATATTCCGATTGCTCGAACAGCGCCAGGCAAACCGGTTCAAGCCGCACGATCTGGCGGCACAGCTCAGAGCCGATGGAGCCGCCAGCACCAGTGACCAGGACTACCTTGCCGCGGATATTGGCGTGTAACAGAGTATCGTCAGGGGCAACGGGATCGCGACCCAGCAGATCCTCGATGTCGAGATCGCGAAAATCTTCGATACGGGCGCGACCTGAAACCAGATCGCTCATACCCGGAATCGTGCGTACATGTACCGGCAGATGCGCTACCGAATCCACCACTTCCTTGCGCCGGGCACGCGACGCACTGGGAATGGCCAGCAGCAAATCGTCCACCTGCAAGGTTGTCATGCAGTCCACCATTTGCTGACGCCCGACCACGGGAACGCCATGAAACACACGCCCCTGCACCGCTGCGTCATCATCAATGAACAGCACCGGACGGTATTCAGTGGAATTGCTCAGCGCCATTAACAACTGGGTG
>DATLII010000047.1:0-1514 GCA_035539495.1 Dongiaceae bacterium | reverse complement strand
GGTCACTGCCGCGCACGGCGGCCAGGGCGCCGCGCGCGAGCTGTGCGATCTGCTGCTGGATGCGCAGGGCCGCACCGAAGCGCTGCTGGCGGAGTGGACGCTATGAACTGGCGCATGGTGCTGGGCCTGGTGTTGCTGGCGGCCGCGATCCTTAGCGGCTGGTCGGCGTGGAAGCAGCGCGATGTCGCCGAGCCCGATGCTCCTTCTTCCGAACGTCCCGACTACCTCATGCGGAATTTCGAAGTGATCAGCCTGGACGACCAGGGCCAGGAGTCGATCACCCTGCGCGCGCCTGAAATGCAGCGCAATCCCAAGGACCAGACCTTCACCATCGCCACTCCGCTGTTCCTGCTTCCGGACAGCCAGGGGCACCATTGGGAAATGCGTTCCCGGACCGCCTGGGTCAGCGCCAGGGGCGATGAAATGCGGCTGTCGGGGGACGTGAAGGGCATCAGTCCCCGGGAAACGGCCGTGCCGTCGACCTTTGAGACGCAACGCCTGAATGTATTCCCCCGCAAAAACCTAGCCGTCACCGATGCCGCGGTTACCATCACCCGCCCAGGTTCTATACTCACCGGTGTAGGTTTTGAAACCAACACCAAGACGAAGCAATACACCTTCAAGTCTCAGGTCAAATCCCGATATGAACCGAACGTTGCTCGCTAGCTTTTTTGGATCCGTTCTTCTGCTGGCACCGGCCCTAGGAATCGCGAAATCCTCGGATCGCAACCAACCGATGAACCTCGACGCGGGTCATCAGACCGGTACGCTGGACGGTACCGGCAAGTACACGTTGTCGGGAGGCGTTATCGTCACCCAAGGCACTATGGACATCCGTTCTGCAAATGGCGAAATCAGTATGCGCGATGGTGAGGTAATCAACGTCACATTCACTGGTTCGCCTGTCACGCTCAAGCAGCAGATGGAAGACGGCAGCCCGATGACGGCCACGGCCAATCGCGTCGACTACGACATGATCAAGGACATTGTGGTCTTCACTGGCAACTACACAGTAAAGTCGCCCAAAGGTTCCAACAGCGGGCAAAAGATGGTTTACAACCTCAAGACAGGCACGATGGAAAGCGGTGGTGACGGCACCCGCGTACGCACTATTATTCAACCCAAGAGCACGCAACAGACGAAGGTTTTGCCAAAAGATTAAAAATGCATTTGTGAGATGGAGTTAGATTTATTAGTGATAAGCTCGTTTCGCCTATAGCTTGTAGGCGATTAACTCTCAAGGAGAGAGGACTCATGAAGCTTTTGTCTACACATGGAATCAAGTTGGGTTTTGCTTGCGCGATAATGGCATCTTCTTTGGGCAGCACCCCCGCCTTTGCAGGCGGCACATGGACTGTTACCTGTACGAACAGGTGTGTGCCGAATGGAACTGGTGGTGTTAAAGACTGTTGTGGAGGTAGGGTGTATTCAGTTTGGACGCCGGATAGTAAAAAAGAACAATAATTTCTAGCTGTACCGCGACTGCATCTTTGATGCAGCCGCGGTATTTCGGG
>DATLII010000046.1:0-3372 GCA_035539495.1 Dongiaceae bacterium | reverse complement strand
GCTGCCCGACACCAATCCTCGCATCCGCGTCTTTAATCCCCGCTTCGAGGATCACGGCTGGCAGAGCACCCACACGGTGGTGGAGGTGTTGGCCAAGGACAGTGCCTTCCTGGTGGACACCGTGATGATGGAGGTGGTGCGAAAGGGCCTGTCGATTCACTCGGTGATGACCAACGTGTTCTGGGCCAAGCGCAATGAACGTGGTGAGCTGCAGCAGATCAGCTTCGGTCATCAGGGCGAGGGCCAGCGCGAGGCGCTGATTCACGTGGAATTTGACCGTCAGCCGGATGCCAACCTGCGTCTCGACATCGCCCGTCCGCTGCAGGACACGTTGTACGAATTGTCCTGTGCCGTGCAGGATTTTCCTGCCATGCAAAACCACACCATCGCCATCGCCGAGCAGTTGAAACCGCTGCAGCCGGAACCGAAAGAGGCCGCGCTGGGGGAGGTGAAGCATTTCCTCAGTTGGCTGGTGCGCAACAACTTTACTTTCCTGGCGATGCAGGAATATGTGCTGGTGCAGCGCGACGGCACGGCGTCGCTGGAAAAAGTGGAGGGCAGTACGCTGGGCGTGGCCAAAGTGCGCCAGGATCTGGATCTGCTGGAGCCCAACGGTGGGCCACTGCTGCAACCGGAGAAGCTGATCGTGTTCGGCAAATCCGGCTCGCGTTCGCGCTGGCATCGGCCGGTGTACATGGATTTCATCGGGGTGCGCAAATGCAATGATGCCGGCGAATTCATCGGTGAATACCGTTGGTTGGGGTTGTACACGTCGCTGGTTTTCAATAATTCGCCGCGCGATTTCCCCATCATTGGTCACAAGCTGAAGCAGATCGTATCGGGATCGGGGTTGGAGCCCACCGGCCATGACGGCAAGCGCCTGATCCAGATTTTGGAAACCTTTCCGCGCGAGGAGTTGTTCCAGACTTCTACCGAGGACTTGCTGAAAACTGCTGTGGGCGTGTTGCATATTCATGAGCGGCGCCGGCTGCGATTGTTCGTGCGTCGCAGCGAATACGGCCGTTTTCTTGCGTTTCTGATTTATACGCCGCGCGACGTTTATGACACCGCGCTGCGTAAACGTTTCCAGAAAGTGCTTAACGAATACCTGAGTATCGAGGATCAGGAATTCAATACCTACTTCACCGAATCCACCCTGACCCGGTTGTATATAACGGTGAAAGTGAACCGGGATTCGCCGACGGATTTTGACGTGCGTGAAGTGGAAGACCGGTTGGTGGAGCTGGCTCGCAATTGGTCTGATCGTCTGTATGAAACCCTGATCGAATCGGCGGGCGAAGACCATGCCGGTGCGCTGTTTGCTCGCTATGCCGATGCGTTTTCCGTCAGTTACCGCGAGGATTTTTCCACCCGCACTGCGGTGTCCGATATCGAGCATATGGAAAGCCTGAAACCGGACGTGCCGCTGACCGTTTCGTTCTACCGCAATCTGGAGGACGAACCTCACGCGATGCGGTTCCGCTTGTTCCGGTTGGAGCAGGACGTGCCGTTAGCAGATGTGTTGCCGATGCTGGAAAATCTGGGCTTGCGTGTGCTGGCAGGGCGGCCTTACCGAATCGAGCCCAAAAATGGGAAGCGGGTTTGGATCTATGATTTCAGCGTGCGCTGCAACAGCGAGAAGTCCATCGAGTTGGAGAAAGTGAAACAGAAATTCCAGGAAGCGTTCATCCAGACCTGGAACGGCGCTGCGGAAGACGACAGCTTCAACCGTTTGGTACTGGCAGTGGGTTTGGCCTGGCGCGAAGTGGCCGTGCTGCGCGCCTACGCCAAATATTTCAAGCAGACAGGTTTTGCGTTCAGTCAGACTTACATCAAGGACGCTCTGGAAAATCATCCCAACGTCGCCCGCTTGCTGGTGGATCTGTTTGAGCTGCGTTTCCGTCCCGGTGGTGCGGGCAATGAAGAAGGCGAAGCCACGTTGCGCAATCGCATCATCGAATGCCTGGATCAGGTGAATAGCCTGGACGAAGATCGTATTTTGCGTCGCTACCTGGATATGATCGCCGGAACTCTGCGTACGAACTTCTATCAGCGAAACAGTGCAGGCGAATTCAAATCCTATATTTCCCTGAAAATTTCGCCGCGGGATATTCCCGATCTGCCCAAGCCGCTGCCGATGTTCGAGATTTTTGTTTATTCGCCGCGGGTGGAAGGTGTGCATCTGCGCGGTGGCAAAGTGGCGCGGGGTGGCTTGCGCTGGTCGGATCGGCGCGAGGATTTCCGCACAGAAGTTATGGGGCTGGTGAAAGCGCAGCAAGTTAAAAATGCGGTGATCGTGCCGGTGGGTGCGAAGGGCGGTTTCTTCCCCAAGAATTTGCCCAAAACGGGCAACCGCGATCAGGTAATGGCGGAAGTCGTAGCGTCTTACCAGACTTTCGTGCGCGGTCTGCTGGATATCACCGATAACCTGGTGGATGGCAGAACACAACCGCCGCAGGAAGTGGTGCGCAAGGATGAGGACGATCCCTATCTGGTGGTCGCGGCGGACAAGGGCACGGCGACATTTTCCGATATCGCTAACGCACTATCCGCAGAGTACGGTTTCTGGCTGGGCGATGCGTTTGCTTCCGGCGGTTCGGTTGGCTATGACCACAAGAAAATGGGCATCACGGCGCGTGGTGGTTGGGTGTCGGTGCAGCGCCATTTCCGCGAGTTGGGCATCGACGTGCAAACGCAGCCCACCACGGTGCTGGGCATCGGCGACATGGCCGGCGACGTGTTCGGCAATGGTTTGTTGAGGTCGCGCGCGGTGCAGCTGGTGGCAGCGTTCAACCACATGCACATTTTCATCGATCCCGACCCCGACGCAGAAAAAAGTTTTGTCGAGCGGGAACGCCTGTTCAATCTGCCCCGTTCCACCTGGGCAGATTACAAACAGGACTTGATCTCTGCCGGCGGCGGTATTTTTCTGCGTTCCGCCAAATCCATCCGCATCTCGCCGCAGATGAAGGAGCGGTTTGATATCCGCGCGGATGCGTTGACACCCAACGAATTGATCAGTGCCTTGCTGAAAGCGCCAGTGGATTTGATCTGGAACGGCGGCATCGGCACCTATGTGAAATCCAGCCGCGAACTGCACAGCGACGTGGGTGACAAGACCAACGATGCCGTGCGGGTGAACGGCAGCGATTTGCGGGCGCGTGTGATTGCTGAAGGTGGCAACCTGGGCATGACCCAACTGGGCCGGATCGAGTATGCGCTAAACGGCGGCTTGTCCAACACGGATTTTATCGATAACTCGGGCGGTGTTGATTGCTCCGATCACGAGGTGAATATCAAGATCCTGCTGAATGATATCGTGCAGAACGGCGACCTAACGCTGAAGCAGCGCAACCAGCTGCTGGCGGAAAT